>DATILK010000087.1:0-5540 GCA_035476555.1 Chthoniobacterales bacterium
TCATCGTCGCCACTCGCGCGGCCTTAGATCAGCCCGCCCCGAAGCCGGCCGCCCTCGATGCGGCCATTCTCGTTCTGCGGCAAGGCAAACAGCATCCGCTCGAGCGGACGATCGAAACGCTGGTCGCCGCTGGTTACGACCGTGCCTCACAAGTCACGACGCGTGGCCAGTTCGCCGTCCGCGGCGGCATCGTCGATTTATTTTCCTGGCAGGCGTCGCGCCCCATTCGCATCGAATATTTCGGCGACGACATCGAGTCGCTCCGTGAATTCGACGTCGATACCCAGACCTCGATCCGCAATCTGCAAAGCGTCGAAATCCTGCTCGGCGCGGCGGAACAACAGGCCGCGTTCGTCCGCGATTACGTCGCCGCGGATCATCTCCGGCTCGAGATCGAACCTGAAGAAAAGAGCGACGCCGACATTCAGATCAGCGAAGCCTGGCTCGGTGAAAATAAGCCGGAAGATTTTCGCGGCGCCTTCGACAGCTGCGACATCGGCGATTTCGCGGTCGGCGATTTCATGCTGGTCGAAGCAAAGCGCGCGCAATTTGCCGCCCGGTTGCGCGATTGGCGCGCCGCTGAGTTTCGCATCGTGATTTATTTTCAAACCGAAGGCGAGATCGAGCGGTTCCGCGAAATCATGGGCGAGACAATCGCCGGCATCGAATTGCTCGAAGGCACCCTCCCGCGCGGTTTTGTTTTTCCGGACGGAAAAATCGTCGTCCTGTCTGGCGCGGAATTGTTCGGCCGTTACACGACGCATGGCCGCCGCCGCCTTCAGCGCGCCGAACAATTAAGTCGCAACCGCGCCCAGATCGATTTCAGCGAGCTGAATGAAGGCGACCTGGTGGTCCATCTCGAGCATGGCGTTGGACGTTTTCTGCAATTGACCCGCGTCCCCTCGCCCGCCGGCGAAATGCAGGAAGCGCTCGCGCTCGAATTCGCGAACGACGCGCGGCTCTACGTTCCGCTCGAGCAAGCTTATCTCGTTTCGCGTTACGTCGGTGTCGGCAAAAAATCGCCGACGCTCAGTTCGCTGGCCGACGCGAAATGGGCGCGGGCGAAGAAAAACGCAGCCGCCTCCATTTTCGATTACGCCGGCAGAATGCTCGCCGTGCAGGCCGAGCGCGAGACGCAGCTCGGTTACACATTTGGTCCCGACACGAAATGGCAGCGTGAGTTCGAGCATTCATTTCCGTTTCGCGAAACGCCGGACCAGCTGACCGCCATCACCGCGACGAAAACGGACATGGAACGGGCGCGTTCGATGGATCGCCTGATCTGCGGCGACGTCGGCTTCGGCAAAACCGAAGTTGCAATCCGCGCCGCTTTCAAAGCCGTGATGGAAGGGAAACAAGTCGCCGTTCTCGCGCCGACCACCGTCCTCGCGCAGCAGCATTTCGAAACCTTCCGGCAACGGATGCTCGATTACCCGGTCCGCATCGAAATGCTGAGCCGGTTCCGTTCACAAGGCGAGCAACGCAAAGTCCTCGAGCTTCTGCGCGAAGGCGGCGTCGACATTGTCATCGGCACGCACCGGCTCATCTCCGGCGACGTTATCTTCAAAGATCTAGGCCTGGTGGTGATCGATGAAGAGCAGCGCTTCGGCGTGCTTCACAAGGAAAAATTCAAGGAGCTGTTCAAGCTCGTCGATGTTCTCACGCTTTCCGCCACGCCGATTCCGCGCACGCTTTATCTCTCGCTCGTCGGCGTCAAAGACATGTCGACGATCGAAACGCCGCCGTTGAATCGTCTTCCGGTCGAGACCGTCGTTTGCGGTTACGACGAGCGCATCATTCGCGACGCGATCAATCGCGAGCTCGACCGGCAGGGCCAGGTTTATTTTTTGCACAACCGCGTCCAATCGATCGAGAAGATGCGCGAGAAGATCGCCGACCTTTGTCCTCGCGCGCGGGTCGAGTTCGGCCACGGCCAGATGGACGCCGACGAACTGGAATCGGTGATGCACCGTTTCGTCGCGGGGAAAATCGACGTCCTGGTTTGCACCACCATCATCGAGAGCGGCCTCGATATTCCGAATGCGAACACGATCATTATCGATCGCGCCGACCGCTTCGGTCTCGCCGATCTTTATCAACTCCGCGGCCGCGTCGGTCGCGCCGAGCACAAGGCCTACGCGTACCTCATGTTGCCGCGCGAGATGATGACGGTGGGCGCGGCGCGGAAACGGATCAACGCGATCAAACAATACAGTTCGTTAGGCGCGGGTTTTCGGATCGCGATGCGCGACCTCGAAATTCGCGGCGCAGGCAGCATCCTCGGCACCGCCCAAAGCGGCCACATCATGGCGGTCGGGTTCGATCTTTATTGCCAGCTGTTGAAGCAGGCCGTCGCGCAACTGAAGGGCGAAAAAGTCCGGGCGCGCGTTGAGGTGGAGGTGCGTCTCGATTTTGTTGCGACGAACGAAGCCGAATTCATCCAGGTGGGACCGGAGACGCGTGTGCCGGCGTTCATCCCCACCAGTTACGTGACCGATCCCACGCTCCGCATCCAGGCTTACCGGAATCTCGCGGAAGTGACGACACGCGAACGACTCGATCGCTTGCGCAAGGAATGGCGCGATCGTTTCGGTAAATTCCCGACAGCAGTTGACAATCTGCTCCTTCTCACCGAAATCAGGCTCTCCGCCGCCCGGGCCGGCCTCACGCGAGTCGAGGTCCGCGAAGCCAAGTTAATGCTTACCCGGCGGGGGGATTTTATACTTGTGGGAGGCAAATTCCCTCGCATAAGTACCGATAGAATCGAGCGCCAACTCGGGGAAGTTTTGGACCTCATCAGAAAACTTTAGATCGCATGATTCGACCTTTATTTGCAGCCGTTCTAGCAGGAACAACTTTGCTTGGCTCGCCTCTGCTCCGCGGTGCCCTGGCGGCGGAAGAAGAAGCGCCGCGAATCATCGACGGCATTGCCGCGATCGTGAACGGCGACATCATTACTTACTCGCAGGTGCGCGGTCTCTCGTTGCCGCGCGAACGACTGCTTCGACAGCAATTCCATGGGGCGGACTTGGAAAAACAGATTCAAGAAGCGCGCGCAGCTGCCCTCAAAGATTTGATCGACCGCCAGCTCATCATCCAATCATTCCACAAGGAAAAATTCGAGCTGCCCGAGCATTTCGTCGATGAACGGGTCAACGATATCATCCAGAGCGATTTCGGCGGCGACCGCGCCGCGTTCATCAAAACGCTGGCGGCCCAGAACTGGTCGCTGACCGAGTTCAAGAAGAACGAGATGGACAAAATCATCGTGGCCGCGATGCGGAGCAAGAACGTGAAGCGCGTGACGGCGATTTCGCCCGCGAAGGTGATGGATTATTACAAGCAGCACCGGGCGGAGCTCACCTCGAAGGAGCAGGTCAAGCTGCGCATGATCATGATCCCGACCCGCGCTGCGGAAGGCAATCAGGTCGCGCAAAAAGCGATCGCAGAAGAGATCCTGGGCAAGCTGGCCGATGGCGCGCCGTTCGATCGCATGGCGCAGATGTATTCTGAAGACGCCACCCGCGACGCCGGCGGTGACTGGGGTTGGATCGAGCGCAAGACGTTGGCGCCGGAACTGGAAAAGATCGCGTTCAATCTTCCGCCGGGGCGTGTCAGCCACGTGATCGAGCTTGGAACGAACTTTTACATTTTGAAGGTCGAAGAAAAACACGGTGGCGACACACCCTCCTTCGCCAAGGTGCGGCCGGAGATCGAAAAGAAATTGATCCAGGAAGAAGAACAGAAGCAGCAGGAACTCTGGATCGCGGGCCTGCGCCAGAAAGCGTACATCCGGACCTTTTAATCCAGCCCGGATCACCGATCCCAATTACAGCATTACTTGCGGCGCGCAGCCGCGTTTGTGACAATGCGCGATGAGCTGTCGCGTCGGTATCACTCTGGGCGACCAGGCGGGAATCGGACCGGAGATCGTTCGGGCAGCCCTCGCTTCCGGCCGGCTGCCAACCGACGCCGAATACTCTGTTGTCGGCCCGACGATTAACTGCTCGTTAGGCCAACCAACCACGAAGACCGCCGAAGCCGCGTTCGCTGCTCTCGAAGAGGCCGCCCAGCTCGCCCGGCACGGAGAGCTCGATGCCGTCGTGACGGCGCCGATCAATAAAGCGCGGATGTACGAGATCGGGTTCAAGTTTCCCGGCCAGACGGAATTTTTTGCCGAGCGCAGTGGAACGAAGAACTTCGCGATGCTGCTGACGGGCGGAAATCTTACCGTCGCGCTGGTCACGGTCCACCTTCCGTTGCGTGAAGCGATCGCCGCGTTGAGGACGGACGAAATCGTGCGCGTCGGTCTGTTGCTCCATGATTTTCTGCGCCGCCGCGGAATCGAGACGCCGCGGATCGCCGTCGCCGGCTTGAACCCGCACGCCGGCGAATCCGGCGCGCTCGGCCGCGAAGAGTTCGAGTTGATCGCACCCGCCGTCGTCGAACTTCAATCGGCAATCGGCAATCAACAATCTGCAATCATTCGCGGTCCGTTTTCTCCTGACACCATTTTTCATCACGCGGCGAATGGCGCGTGGGACGCGGTTCTTTGCATGTATCACGACCAGGGTTTGATCCCGTTGAAGCTGCACGCGTTTCACGAAGGAGTGAACGTAACGCTTGGTCTCCCCTTCCCGCGCACGAGTCCGGATCACGGAACCGCTTTCGAAATCGCCGGCAAAAATATCGCGCGCCCCGACAGCATGATTGCCGCGATCAATCTCGCGGTGAAACTCGCCCGAAAATGAAACGCGCGTCGCGGATTCACCTGGCGCTGTTGGCCACTGTCATCATCGTCATTCTTTGGTCGGCCTGGCAGCCATACAGTCGCTTTACCTGGTGGCTAGAAGTGACGCCCGGCCTCATCGGCGTCGTGCTACTGCTGGCAACCTATCGCCGATTTCGTTTCACGACGTTGTGCTACACGCTCATCGCGCTACACATCTGCGTGCTCTGTGTGGGCGGGCATTACACCTACGCGCGCGTGCCGCTGTTTGATTGGCTCCGGCCGTTCTTCGCCTGGCAACGCAACAATTACGACCGGCTCGGTCATTTCATGCAGGGCTTCGTCCCGGCGATCATCGCGCGCGAAGTCCTGCTGCGTTTCAATGTTGTCGCGCAAAAAAACTGGCTGCCGTTTTTGGTTCTCTCGATTTGTCTGGCCATCAGCGCCCTCTACGAATTGATCGAGTGGTGGACCGCCCTGCTCAACGGCTCGGCCGCAAACGATTTTCTCGGTAGCCAGGGCGACGTCTGGGACACACAGGCAGACATGTGCGTCGCGCTGGTCGGAGCGACCGTCGCGCTCATTTTTCTTTCTGCAGTCCACAATCGCGCGATCAAAAAGCTCGACGGGTTCGCGGCATGAGAAAGTATCTCGTTGTCTTCACCCTCGGCCTCCAGGACACGTTCGTTTACCGCTGGAATTATTTCATGCGCGCGACCTTCGGCCTCATTCCATTGGCCGGCACGGTCTTTCTTTGGCGGGCTGTTTTCAAGGAACCCGGCGGCGGCATGCACGGTTACAGCTACGGCTC
>DATILK010000088.1:0-2870 GCA_035476555.1 Chthoniobacterales bacterium
TCGCGGGCGGCGTCGAGCCGGTTTTGCTCTAGGTCGAGGGCCGCGATCAAGTTCAGTGATTCGACGTTGTGAATGTCGAGCCAGCTCGCGCGGCGCAACGCTGCTTCCGCCTCGACGTAACGGCGCTGCTGCGAATAGGCGCGGGCCATCTCGATGGCGGCCGCACAATGCCACCAATGGGACGCGCGAAATTCGCCGACCAAGGCGAGCGCTTTTTCCGTTTCGCCGGTCGCGCGCAGAATCTCGGATTCGAAACTGATCAGGCGCCAGGTGCCGGGAAAATCCGCGCGCGCCTTTTCCAGAATCGCAAGCGCGGCCGGCGCATCGTTGTTCGAATATTTCATGTAGGCGAGGTTCAACGCCGCGATCCAGTTGCGCGGCTGATCGGGCGCCGCTGAGTGAGCCTGATTCGTGGTTGCAAAAAGCGCTTCGGCTTCGTCATTCTTGCCCTCCTCGAGGAGAAGATGGCCAAGCGCATTCCGGCCCATCGCATAACTCGGATTCGCAGCGACGAGCGCGCGGAGCAATGCTTCCGCTTTCGCGTAATTCTTCTTGGCGGCGCACGTCTGGGCGAGATTCAGCACGAACCGGGTCTTCGCTGCGCCGGCGGCGAGAGAGCGACTGTAAAAAGTTTCGGAATCAACCCAGTCGCTGCTGCGGACGAAACTCCGTGCGCTGAACCCGATCAATGCGACGACGCAGGCCGCGGCCGTCAGCAAAGCCGGACGACCGGCCGACAATTCGAGGCACGCGCCGGTAACGAAAATAATTAATCCGACGCTCGGCAGATACAGCCAATGCTCGGCGACAGTGGCGTTGAGCGTGAACAAATTTGATATCGGCAGAAACGCGAGGACGAACCAAACCGCACCCAAGACACGGATGGGTTGCGCTTTTCCTTTTCGAAGTGCGCCATAAATGAGAGCCGCGGCCGCGATAACTCCGAAAAACGGAAGAAGCATCGACGAGCGGACGGACCTTTCGACATGGAGGTTTGCGGGGAAAACCATCAACCGCCCGTAATCGCCGAGTGCCCGCAACATCAGGAACGACCGCTCGACCAAAGGCAGCGGCGCGGCTGCGGACGAAAGCAAATGCTCCGAAGGCAATTGCCGGAGCGCGGCGTAGATCGTGACCAGACCCAGGCAAACCGCGAGTGCAATCATCTTCGGTCGCCACGTCTGTTCGCGATCGAAAGCGAAAAGATGAACGAGGAAGATCAACATCCAAACGCAACCGGTCTCGCGCGAACAAAGCGAAGCAAGCGCCAGAGCGGCGGCGAACACGCCAAGCGCGTACCGGCCGAGGCACGAGACGCCCGAACGCGCTTTCAAGAAAGCGAGCCAGGCCGCGCAGGCGAAGAAGAACGCGAGACTGTCCGCTCGACCGGAAATATAATCGACCGCGGCGCTATGGACCGGATGAACGATCCAGAAAAGCGCGATGCAGAATGCGGCGGCGGCAATTGGTCGTTCGGAAAAACGGTCTCGAAACGAGCGGAGCAGGCGAAGCAACAGAAAATAAAGCAGCAGCCCGCTGCCTATGTGCCAAAAAAGATTGGAGAGATGATAACCGAACGGATCGGCGTTCCAAACGAGGTAATCAAAAAAGTAGGAGATGTTCTGGAGCGGCCGGTAATGCGGCGACGAGCCGTCGAGCGCGAGATAATGACGAAAAGTTTCGCCGAAAAGTAGCGGGCTTTTGATCAGCGGATTATCGCGAACGAGCGAGGCGTCATCCCAGACAAGCTCACCGGAGAGGGCCGGGAAGTGGACTGTTATTCCAAGGGCGATTAGGAAAAGACACCGCACCCAATTGGGCCGCGTTCGTTCGAGAATTCGGGCGGCGAAGGGCATCGCGATGACGCGGCCTAATTGAGCCGCTGCTCCGATCGAGCGAGCGCGCTCATGGCCGACACGTGGGCCTGGGCCGCGCGCGCCTCATCGGTCCGGCCCATTTTTTCCAGAATGTCCGAAAGCAAAAGATATTGGCGCGGTTGATCCGGCTGGCGCGAAACGGCGCGCCGTTGGATTTGGCAGGCCGCTTCCAACCGATTTTGGAGCACGTTCATGGCGGCAATCAGATTGAGCGATTCGGCGTCGTGAATATCGAGCCAACTCGCATGACGCAACGCGGCTTCTGCCTGCCCGGCATCCCCACGCTCGGCCTGCAAACGACCCAGCGCCATGAACGCGCCGCTATGCCACCAGTGGCTATTTGCGAAATCGCGGACCAAGGGCAACGCGGCATCGGCCCCGCGCCGCTCACGGAGCAGTTCCGCTTCGAAGCTGACCAACTCCCAGACGCCGGGATAATCCGTACGCGCCTTGTCCAAAATGGCGAGAGCGGCTTCGTCGTCATGTTCATTGTGACGCATGTGGGCGAGATTCAGCGTCGCGATCCAGGTGCGCGGATATTCCTTCCGTGTTTGGCTGGCGGACTTGTTGGCTGCGGCAAAAACAGCTTCGGCTTCCTTCGTTTTACCCTGCCGGAATAACGCTTCCCCCAGATTGCTGCGCGCGACGGTGTAATCAGGACTTATCTCCAAGACGCGACGAAAAAGCGCTTCCGCCTTCCCGTATTCACCTTTCGCGGAAAAAACATGGCCCAGGTTCATCGCGACGCGGAGGCTTTTTCCTCCGGCCGCGAGGGTGCGTTGGTAAAACGTCTCCGCGGTGACCCAGTCAGTGCTGCGAATGAAACTGCGCGCACTTAGACCGAGACAGGCAAGACAGGCGAACGCGATCGCAACACGACTCGATCGTCTTGAAAGCTCCAGGAGACAGCCCGCGGCGAAGATGAGGAAGCCGACACTCGGCAGGTAAAGCCAATGCTCTGCCACGGTCGCGTTGAGCTCGAAGAGATTCGAA
>DATILK010000089.1:0-3540 GCA_035476555.1 Chthoniobacterales bacterium
TCACCCCCAGGGCGTTTCACAGAAACGCCTCTACAAGGCCCAGACTGTTTTCCCGCCCACAATCGTCCGGACGGCGCGGCCTTTGAGCTTCCAACCGTCGAACGGCGTGTTGCGTGACATGGATTGAAACGACGCCGCATCGACGGTCCATTCGAGGCTGGGATCGATCAGGGTGACGTCGGCGGCGCGGCCCGGTGACAGCGTGCCGGCCTCGATCCGAAGCAACCGCGCCGGATTCACGGTGTACATTTCAATCAGTCGCGGCAGCTCGATTGTCCTGTTCTTGTGAACGAGCAGATCGATAAATAACGCGAGCTCCGTTTCCAGGCCAACGATCCCAAACGGCGCGGCATCGAACTCGACTTCCTTCTCGAATTGCGCGTGCGGCGCGTGATCGCTGCACAGGATCTCGATCGTTCCGTCGGCGATCCCTTCCAGTAAGGCGGCCACATCTTCCTTCGTCCGAACAGGCGGATTCATCTTGCAGTTCGTATTGAAGTTCTGGATTGCGTCATCCGTGAGCGCGAGATGGTGCGGGCAAACTTCGCCGCTGATCTTCACCGCGCGGGCGCGCGCTTCGCGCAAGAGCCTCACGCTACCGGCCGCGCTGAGGTGCTGGCAATGCACGTGATGATCGCAGCAATCGGCGAGCAGAATATTGCGCATCACGATGACTTCTTCGCCGATGCGCGGCCAGCCGGGCAATCCCAGGAGCGTGCTCCAATAACCTTCGTGGACTACGCCGTTGCCGACGAGATTGTAATCCTGGCAATGATCGAGGACGGGCACGCCGACCATTCGTGCATACTCGATCGCGCGCCTCATCAGCTCGTTGTTCTGGACGCAACGGCCGTCGTCCGTGATCGCGACCACGCCGGCTTGTTTCAGCGAACCGATCGGCGCCAGCTCTTCGCCCATCAAACCTTTCGAGATCGCGCCGGAGGGCAAAACGTTCACGCACGCCACTTCCGCCGCGCGATCGCGGATCCAGCCGATCGTGCCCGGACTATCCGCCACTGGCGAAGCGTTCGGCATGCAGACGATCGTCGTGAATCCGCCAGCTGCCGCTGCTCGCGCGCCGGACTCGATCGTTTCTTTCCAACCAAATCCCGGCTCGCGCAGATGAACGTGGAGATCGATCAAACCTGGCGCGACTACCAAGCCTGATGCGTCAATCACCTCCGCATCTGCCGCTGCCTTCGCTGCGATTTTGCCGTCGACGACAAAAAGATCGGCGATTTCGTCGCGCTTATTTGCTGGGTCGATGATCCGGCCGTTGCGAATACTAATCGCGCTCATCGCCTTGCCTGGGTAGCGCACGCGTCTCGCGTGTGGGCGAAAGCGTCTCGCTTTCGTGAACTTTTCGAATCGGCTTGCTGCCATAAAGCGATCACGTCAGGGCAAGATTGCTTCAGCGAGACGCCGAAACCAACACGCGAGACGCGCGCCCTGCCCGGAGTCCGAAGATTCGCGAGCCGAGTCATGTTGCAATTCCTCCGCAGAGATAAAGGACCGCCATGCGGACCGCGAGACCGTTGGTCACCTGCTCGAGAATGACGCTTTGGGCGCCATCGGCCAGGTCGCTGTCGATTTCGACGCCGCGATTGATTGGGCCGGGATGCATGATCAGGCAATCGGGCTTCAATCGTTTGCCGCGCTCTTTCGTCAGGCCAAAAAGCCGGATGTATTCGCCGATGCCGGGAAAATATTCTTTCCGCTGCCGTTCGTGTTGAATGCGGAGCAGGTTCACGACATCGGCCGTCTCGAGCGCTTCGTCCAGCTTGTGGCTGACCGTCACGCCGAGCTTTTCAAACTCGAGCGGCACCAATGTGCTCGGACCGACGAGCGTGACGCGCGCGCCGAGCTTCGTTAACGCAAAAATATTCGAGCGCGCGACGCGGCTGAAAAGAATGTCGCCAATAATCACGACGTGGAGTCGGGCGATCGCGCCTTTGCGAGCGCGAATCGTGTAAAGATCGAGCAGGGCCTGCGTCGGATGCTCATGCGCCCCGTCGCCCGCGTTGATGATGCTCGATCTGAGGCGCTCGGCGAGAAACTGCGGCGCGCCGGAAGAACTGTGGCGAATGACAATCAAATCGGCGTGATACGCTTCGAGAATCTTCGCGGTGTCCTTGAGCGTTTCGCCTTTAATCAGGCTCGATGATGAGGCCGAAATATTTATCACGTCCGCGCTGAGACGGATCGCGGCGATCTCGAATGACGTTCGCGTTCGCGTGCTCGGTTCGACGAAGAAATTGACCAGCGTCTTCCCGCGCAATGCCGGCACCTTCTTGATCTCGCGGGTGCCGACGTCTTTGAATGCGTCCGCTGTATCGAGAAGGAACGTGATCTCTTCGGCCGACAATTCGCGGATGCCGAGCAGATCCTTGCGTTGCCAGCGCACGTCGGCTTTCGCAGGCGCGCTCACGACTTCTCCTCCTTGATCAACCAAACGGCGTCCGGTTCGCCATCCACATCGTGCAGACGCAAATTCACCTGCTCGCCCGGCGCGGTCGGAATATTTTTCCCGACGTAATCGGCGCGGATCGGCAGCTCGCGATGACCGCGATCGATCAGAGTGGCCAGTTGAATGCGGGCCGGCCGGCCAAACGAGCCGATCGCATCCATGGCCGCGCGCGCGGTTCGACCGGTGAAAAAAACATCGTCGACGATAATGACTGTTTTGTTTTCGAGCGGCAACGGGAGGCTCGATACCTGGACACGCGGCAGCTCGGCGCGAGTGCCGACGTCGTCCCGATGCATGGAAACATCGATCGCTCCGGTAGCGATGCGCGCATGGCCTAACGACTCGATGATTTCCGCCAGCCGCCGGGCGATTTCGACGCCACGTGATGGAATCCCCGCGAGAATGACCGAGCCCAGGTCGGGATTGCGCTCGATGATTTCGTGCGCGATGCGGCGCAGCGCCCGTTCAATCGCCGCGGCATCCAGCACCGGAGCGTGGGCGGAAGATCGAGAAGAGGGAGTGTCAGGTTTCACAGGATTCCTTCGCGACCTCGCAGGATCGCGTTAAAGGAAAAGGCGGCGGTTAAGCGGTGATTGTCTCGGCTTTGGCCTCCTTCATCCGCTTGTTCCGCCAGCTGGATCGATATTTCACGATCCAATCACAGAGCGCTTTTTCGAAGCCGATGTCGGCCCCGGCTTTTTCGCTCTCGATCCATTTATGCTTCAAAATTTCTTCTCGCTCCGCGAGGAACTCCTTGTAGAGCACGGAGTTTTTTACGAACTGGGTCTGTTCGCCTTCAGCCGCCGTCATCTCGGGACTGTCCTTCATATTGCGTCGGGCAGGTCAATAAAAACCATACGCCCCCTCTTAGGCGTAGCAGCGGGTGTGCCTATTCAATTTGCCAATCACGATGGGCCAAGCCACAAGTTCCAATTGCTCGGCGATAGGGCCGCAGAGCGAATCTTGGACATTACTCTGGAGGTCCAAATGTCTCGATCCGAGGATTGGAAAATGGTCCCGCAACGCCAGGCTCCGCACTGGCTTTCTGCGCAGCGGCCGGTTCGACCAAAATA
>DATILK010000090.1:0-1534 GCA_035476555.1 Chthoniobacterales bacterium
CGGCCGTTTCCTCGACGGCAAAGCGTCGGCGGTGATCGGGACGCACACTCACGTCCAAACCGCGGACGAACAAATTTTCCCCGGCGGAACGGCTTTTCTTTGTGACGCGGGAATGTGCGGGCCGGCCACTTCGATTCTCGGCCGGGCCGTGGAACCGATCGTGAATCGGTTCATTTCAAATCTGCCCGCGCTTTTTCCGGTCGCGAGAGGAGAGGTGCGCTTATGTGGAGCGGTGGTTTCGATCGATGAAACAACCGGCCGCGCGCGGAGCATCAATCGGATCAACGAACTGATCGCGGAACCGCCGCCATCGCCGCTGGCTGCGAGCTAGCGAAAATTATTGATCCTCCTGCGTGCCGTTCTCCGGCTCGCTTTCCGGCCTGTCATCTGCCGGAACTGAGAAACGCCGTTTCCGCCGCGCGGCGGGCAAGGGCGACAAAGTCATCGTCACGTTGCGACCGGCGATCTTCGGTTCCATTTCCACCTGCGACATGCCAGCCAAATCGTCCCGCACTTTCTCCATCAATTGCATCCCGAATTCCTGGTGCGCCATTTCGCGGCCGCGAAATTGCAGTTGCACCCGCACCTTGTTGCCGCGGTCGAGAAATTCTTCGCCGTGCCGGATCTTGGTGAAGTAATCGTGATCGTCGATGTTTACCCGGAACTTGATCTCTTTCAGTTTCGTCCCGGTTGTCTTCTTGTCTTTCTCCTGTTTGGAGATGTCGTACCGGAATTTCCCGAAGTCGACGATTTTGCAGACAGGCGGGTTCGCCGTCGGCGCGACTTCCACCAGGTCCAGGCCGAGAGTTTGAGCTTTGCGCAACGCGTCAGACAATTTCATGACGCCCAGTTGCTCGCCGGTCGATCCAAGGATGACCCGCACTTCGCGGGCGCGAATTCGACCGTTTACACGAATTTGTTGTTGCAGATTAAGTCAAAGCTCCTGGCCGGCGCCGCGGGAAGTGAACCGTGGCGCTGTATTTGTTTTCCGCATCTTTCTGGGGCCATCGCTGACTCCGGACACTTCTGCCTCATCGCGCCTGCGGTCGCGCGCCGAGCGGCCCGCTTTTTTTTCGCGAGCCGAGTGGAAGTAGTAGGCAACAATCGCGCCGGAGCAAGGTGAATCTACGACAATTACGCGGGCGGCGGCCCGCCGAAATGGGCGGCATGCGACGCGTAAGCCGCCAGATCGTCCAGCATCGCATCGATCGTCGCGGCGATTGGTTCCAGTTTGGCGAAGCCGGAGAAAATCGCGCGGTCGCCGATTTCGCTGTCGACGACGAAGGTTGGCCGTTGCGTGACCTGAAGCGCGTGAAATTCCGCGGTGCTTTTTCGGGCGCGCGCTTCGATCTCGGGAGAACGCGCGCGCTCCAATAATTTCGCCTTGTCCAGACCACTCGCTTGCGCGCCGATTTCCGCCGCGAGATTCCAATCGTTCGTGTGCTGGCCTTCGCGTTCGGTCGCACTGGCGAGCGCCATTCGAACGCGATCGTCGGTCACGCCGAGATCGCGCGCCGCTTCCGCGATCAAATTC
>DATILK010000091.1:0-3961 GCA_035476555.1 Chthoniobacterales bacterium
AGATTGCCGAGCTCGCCGGGCAACGTCGATTCGAGATCGTAGATTTCGACCAACCCGATGCCGCTGGAATTGTTCGCACCGGAAATGATCGCTGTGTACTGACCTGCCGGCAGCGAAGCGATGATCGCCGCCTCGCGATTATCAGTGGGGGCGAGCCCGCTCTGCTGGATTTGTTGTTCCTGCGTGCTGCGCCACGAATCATTCGCCGCGATCAGGTGACCGTCGTTCGCGCGCAGCTCGAGCTTCGGATCATCGAGACGTCCCGGTACCGGCGCGCCGTTCACCGTCATCGAAGGTCCGATCGCTCGCACGATGACCGTCTTGGCAGACGTTCCGGTAATTACGAATCCACCGATGCCCACCTTGTCGCCGCCCTGCGCGAGGACGCGGCCGGAAATGTTGAGCAGCTGAACATTGGACGGCGTCGGTGTGGGCGCCGGAGTGATTGGATCGAACGCCGCGAAAAGCCGGCGGCCGGTAGCCTGTCGGATGATGGCTGCCTTGTTCGCGCGCCCTTTAAAATCGGGCGAGACGCAACCGAGCGCCGGCACGCAACCGTCGGCGTAAGCGGCAATGCTGCGCCCTTCGCGGTCGACCGCGATGTCGTTAAAGTCGAGAAGATTCCGATCGTTGCCGCAAAGGACGCCGAGCAAACAGATCGAGCCTTTCTGCACGGGATCGCCCGGCGTTGCGTTTACTGTCACCCAATGCGCGCCGCGATCGTAAGTGGTGGCGACATAAAAATTCCAGATGCCGGTGTAGGTGGCCTCATTCTCGAAATTCCCACCGGTCGTGCTGCCGAGAAAACCGAACGCGGCCCGATCGCCGTCGCCCGCGACCACCGTGGGGAAAACCGCGCTCTTGATTCGGCACGGCGCGTATTGATCGCCGGGAGCGCAACCGACCGGCACACCGACTTCGAGGTCATTGATCCAAGTCTGTCCGTGATCTGTCGAGACGGCGATGTGCGGCCGGCCGTCGCCGTTCACGTAACCAAGGTAAACGGTGTTATCGGCGCCGACGCCCACCGACGGATCGCCCGAGCCCACGCTCTTGGGCACCGTTTTGTCGACCCACGTTAAACCGTTATCGCGCGAGATCGCCACGCCCTGGCTTCCGGTTCCCGCGCTGCACGATGAATTGGGCACATACACTGTTCCGTCCGGTCCTACTTTCACGTGACCGTGAATGCCGCCGTAGCATTCGGTCGGATCAAAGATGTCGATGCCGGGCCCGAAGGTCGCGCCGCCATTGTCGCTCCGCGAACATTCCGCGCCGCCGGCAATATTCTGCGAACAATAATAAGTCGCGTTTTTGTAAAGCGGGTGCGGAGGAGGCGGCGGAAACGCGGTTTCGTTGTAAGGCCCACCGCCGAGCGTCTCGTGGTCAGGGCCGGCAGGCGGGCCGCCCGCCACAAAATTTGTCCACGAAGTGCCATCATCGTCGGAGAAGGCCGCGTTACTCGAACCGGCGGCGAGTTGCATTCCAAAGACGCGGCCGGTTTCATGATCGACGAATCCAATTGGATCCAGCCCAGTCTGGACCGGCGCATTCATGTTTTCCCAGAGCGCGATCGGCGGGTTCGTTGCATCGTTGAAGCTCACCCGCAGCTGTTGCGTGTTGGACGTGAAGAACGCGACGCCGCCGGTGTTCACCTTGTCGTGCTTAAGCGACGGGTCTCGCGGCGCCCAATCCACGCCGATTGACGGTTCGCCGGCGCTGTTGCCGAGACCCGAAGGCGAAAGATTATTGGTGAATGTGGGCGCCACTCCGGGATCGACCGGCGCGACTGGCGGGAATGGAACGAGACTCACCGTGCCGGTGATGCTTTGGCCATTCGGAAGGAACGGCACGACGCGAATCGTGTAGCTGCCGTCGACCGCCGGAATAAGAACGGCGTCGGGATCCACGTAGGTCGCGTTGCCGAGATTCCTCGCGATCAGCTGCCCGTTCGCGCTGGATCCTTGGAAAACGTAGAGATCGAATTGCGTTTCGCCCGCCTCCGGCCAGCGCACTTCGATGCGAATGTATTTGCTGGCGGTCGTGGCGGCACTGAGTCCCGAAACGGTGAGCGCAAATTCATCACAGACGAGGACTGCGTTGCAGGTCGGAACGCCGCTGGCTTGCGACGAAGGATTCGCCACGAGATAAGGGCCGCCCGTGAACGTGATCGGGCCGCTGACTTCAGTGAGCGTGCCGTTCGGCGCTATAATGGTGCCAAAGGCGAGATATCCGATGAATGCGGAGACGCTGACCAGTGCGCACGCGATCAGAATCCGGCCATGCGACAAACCGGAACGGGAAACGGAATTTTTTTTCACTGTGGAACTCCTTTCGAGTGCCGAAACGGCAAAGAGGTTGGCGAAGAAGATTCGTTTCAGGGGGGGCCGTTGGTTCCCGTAGCGCAGCAAAATTTGGGGAGAAAACACGCCGGGCGCCTGGCAGTTGGATTTTGACGAGATCGCGATTTGCGTGTGGTTTACGCCATGAACCACGTCCGGCTGCGTTTCATTTTCTTTTTCGCCGTGCTCGCTTTGGCCGCGAGTTGTTCCAAGCCGAAGAGCTCCGCGGTGGTGTCTAGTTCGCCCACGCCGCCACCGTCGCCTACACCTGCGTCGGCGACGACCTCACCGGCCGCCGACAATTTTGCCTGCACCCTATTGACCAAGGACGAAACGCAGGCCGTCCAAGGCGAGCCATTCAAGAACACGAAAGCAAGCGACCATTCCGCAGCGGGGCTCGTTGTGTCGCAGTGCTATTTCGAATTGCCTACGGCGGTGAATTCGATCGTGCTCACGGTGACGCGCAAAGCGGAGGGCGGACGCGACCCGAGCGACAGCTGGCGGGAAATATTCTATCGCGAAGAATCGGCCCGCAAAAAGGAAGAAGGAGAGGAAGAAAAGAAACCATTGAAGGTCGACGGTCTCGGCGATGAAGCGTTCTGGACGGGGACGCGCGTGGGCGGCGCGCTGTATGTCTTGAAAGGCAATTGTTACATCCGAATCAGCGTGGGCGGCGCGGGCGATCAGGAACGGAAAATCGAGAAATCAAAAACGCTGGCGGCGATGGTCCTGAAGCGGCTCTAACAACTGATTGCGAATTGCTGCCGGGCGAAGGCTCGTTACCATTCTCCGCGTGCGTCGTTACCTTCCGTTTTTCCTCATCGTTGGCGTGTTGCTGATCGCGCTGGGCGGAGGCTGGCTGTTGTATCGCTATCGAATGGAGCCGGAACCGCAACCGACGCCTGCTCCCGCTCCCAGTCCGGTTGCCACTGCCACGGCGCTGCCGTTGCCAACGGCGACATCGGAGCCGCTCGCCACGGTTACTCCCAGTGAATCGGTCACGCCTGCTGAATCCGCAGCGCCGACCGCGACGACCACGCCCGCCGCCCCGACTGCCGGCCCCGTTTTCAATTACGGCCGGCCCGGCGCCGAGCCCATGCACATTCGCGGCGACTCGGGCGCGCCCGTTGTTCTCGAAGAATTCGGTGACTTCCAGTGTCTGCCTTGTTCTCTCCTGTGGCCGATCCTGGGAAAATTGGAGAACGACTATGGCAAACAGCTCGTCGTCGTGTTCCGCGAACATCCGCTCGACCAGCATCGCTTTGCGCTCGACGCTGCGCGCGCCGCCGAGGCGGCGGGGTTGCAGGGAAAGTTTTGGGAAATGCACGATGCGCTCTACCGAAGTCGCGCCGACTGGATTCCGGCTACTTACGTTGGCCCTTATCTGAACGACTACGCGACCGAGCTGAAACTCGATCTGGACCGTTTCAAGGCCGACATGGAAAGCGCGGCTGTGACGAAACGAATCGAGGCTGACCAGGACCGCGGCGAATCGCTCGGCATTGATCGCACGCCGGTCGTGTTTCTGAATGGACAGCGACTCCCGCCGACTGAGTACACCGAAAAAGGTTTGCACACGGCGATCGACAAAGTGCTCGGGGTGCAGCCGCAACCTCCGA
>DATILK010000092.1:0-1880 GCA_035476555.1 Chthoniobacterales bacterium
TTGTTTGAGGACGGCATGTCGCGCGGCGGCGAGTGCGCAAAAGTTCGCAACGGTGGCGCCAGTGACGAAAGCGCCGCTGCATTCGGGCGGGAGCCGGAGGACGTCGAGCAACCAGCGCAAAGAGATTTGTTCCAGGAACGAAGTCGTGGGCGTCGGACGCCAGAGACCTGTGTTTTGGTCCCACGCGTCGGCGAGCCAGTTGGCTGCGAGCGCGACCGGGAGCGAACCGCCGATGACGAATCCGAAGAAGCGCGGCCCCGCCATCGCCATCGTCCCGGGCGATCCAATTTCGTCCAGGAGTCGTAAAGTTTCGGCCGGATCGGTCTCGCGATCGGGCAACGATTCATCGAAGGCGCGGAGCGCTTCCACCGCGGCAGCGGTCGGAGCGACGGAGCGTTCGCCAATCCCTTCCAGGTAACGGATCGCGCGCGTGGACGCGTCGGTCAGGAGTTCGTTGTTCATATTAGTGCGCTTCGGATTCGCGCTATCGCAAATATTTCCTGCGCGACAAACAAAACGAAAGTCCGAAAGTCAGGCAATGAATTCTGCCAGTCCCAGAGCTGACGCTGTGAGGCCATGGCAAGGTTGAGGCGGCTAATGATTTCGCGATGACTAAGAGCTGGTTTGTTTGGGCGATGCTTTCGGCTTTCTTTGCCGGTGCGACAGCGATCCTGGCCAAGGTGGGAGTCAAGGACGTCGATTCCAATCTGGCTACGGCGATCCGGACGACGGTCATCCTGTTTTTCACCTGGGCTTTATTTTTCGCGACCAATTCGCTGCGCAGCATCGGCTCGCTCGCCAGCCGGACCTGGATTTTTCTCGCGCTCTCAGGCGCGGCGACCGGGTTGTCGTGGGTCTGTTATTTTCGCGCATTACAACTCGGGCCGGCATCGCAGGTCGCTCCGATCGACAAACTGAGCGTCGTGTTCGCGATCGTGTTCGCGTTGATCTTTCTTCACGAACGTCTCGGCTGGGTGCAATGGATTGGGTGCGCGCTAATGATCGTCGGGACGATCATGCTGGCGGTGCATACGTAAGCCGCCTCTTTCACGACGAGCCGCTCATTCTTCTCGCTCTGGCGAGAGGCAGCTGATCTCATTCGTCCTGTCTCGATGAAAAAATTACAACCGCTGATCGTTGCTGCGATTGCTTTGGCCTTCAGCATCGCCGCTTTTGGCGCCGAACCGAAGAGTGAGCCCGCCACCATCGGAACCGCCGAGATGAAGGCTGATGGAACGATCGTGCTACGATTGCGCGCTGAGCTTCCGGGAGGCGGCGGTCCGGGTGAAGGCGAACTCGTTTATCCACCGACTCATCCCGAATACAAAAAAATCCTCGAACATGTTAGTCCGATTGCTCCCGGCCAGACGGTTCTGGTGCGTCCTTGGCCAACGCCCTAGCTTTTTTCAATCTCCTGAAAACAAAAGCGATCGTGTATTCGGCCGTCAATTTGATCGGCGCGATTTTGGTCTACCGATATCTTATTACGGGCGGTTGGCTGACGAATCATTACCAGCTCAACGATCCAAATATCGTCAATCTAGTGCTGGCGATCTTTGAGCCGATCGTGGTGGCTGGTATTGTTGCCTACTGGATTTGGCGGACGCGCCTCTTTTACCGGCTTCTTTTCTTCCTCTTTCTCGCGCAGCTCCTCGTCGGCGCGGGATTCCTCGGCTTCATCCTGTTGTTCTTCATCACTTGGAAACCAAAAATGATGTGAAAAGGCAGTGACATGTGACGTGCGGAATGAATGCGCTGCGCATGGTTATCTCGGGTGGGCAGACCGGGGTGGATCAAGCGGCGCTGCGAGCGGCGAAGGATTGCGGGTTGGAGATAGGCGGGTGGTGTCCGCCGGGAAGAGAGAGTGACGGTGGGACGAT
>DATILK010000093.1:0-4631 GCA_035476555.1 Chthoniobacterales bacterium
GCATCGCCTCTGAATGCTGGGATAGGGGTGGTCATCCTCGCGATTGGCGCGCTGGTTTATCAACTCTGGAGATAGGGACGCCGCGCTGCTGCGCCCGCGGTCGATCACGAGCACGAGCACGATTATGATTTAAAAGAAAACGACGGCGACCTTGCGATCGCCGCCGGCTGTTTCTCCAGTGTAACCGCCGTTACATTTTTTGGGCGTCGTGCATTTCGTCCATCGCCTTTTTCATGTCCTCGTGCGCCTTTTTCATCGCATCGAATTTCTGCTGCTGAGCCGGCGTGAGGAGCGGCCGGATCTGGTTCGTCGCGCTCTCAAGCAACGCGTGCATTTTTTCCATCGCTTCCTTGTGGATAGCGGCGATCTGCGGCTTGGTCTGATCGATGATCGGCTGGACCTTCGCCTTTTGGTCGTCAGTCAGATTGAGTTCCTTGCCCAAATGTTCGAGCGGATTCTCCATCATCATGTGGTGCGGGCCGCCGGAACCGTCGTGTTTCGGTCCGTGGTCGCCCGGTTCTTTCGCCTGGAGGTAAACGAGACTGGCCAGGGCCAATCCCACTGCGGTGCTCAAGGTAATAATTCTTCGTCTCATTGTTTGGTTTTGTTTCTTGTTTTTGGGCGCAATCCGAGCGCCTCTTTCAGGAATGGATGACTGGTTGAATCGCGCTGCGGTTACAGATTTCTCGAAAATTTTTGTAACCGGCGCGCGCGACCGCCTGTCACTGTCGATGGTGTGGACTGGCTTGGCTTTACATGGCTGAAGACGGAGTCTCACGAGAGTTGGTGGCAGCGACGCTCCGGCAGGATGAGGCCGCGGCGCGCGAGCTGGTGCGGAGTCTTTATCCGCTGGTCGCCAAACTTGTGCGGGCCCATCGCCCGGTCCGCAGCGCGGAAGAGGACCTTTGCCAGATGATTTTTATTAGAGTTTTGCAAAACCTGTCTCAGTTCTCCGGCAAGGTGCCGCTGGAGCACTGGGTCTCGCGGATTGCCATCAACACCTGCATCAACCAGATCCAGGCCGAGAAAGCGCGCCCGGAATTGCGCGAGGCCGATCTCAGCGACGAACAAACCGCTGTGATCCGAAATCTCGCGGCCACGACCGATGACCTCGCGCCCGACCGGAGCTTTGCGTCGCGCCAGCTTGTCGAGCATCTTATGAAAGGGCTGAACCCGGCGGAGCGACTTGTGATTGACCTGCTTTATTTCCAACAGCGATCGGTCGCCGAAATCCGGACCGTTACCGGCTGGAGCGGCGCGCTCGTGAAAGTGCGCGCGTTTCGGGCTCGGCAAAAAATGAAACAGCTCTTGTCGAACATGACCGCGCGGGAGAACGCATGAAAGCCCGGGACGTAGATCGCCTCTTGCGTTCGGCCGCAAACGCGAACCCGTTGGAGTGCGCACCAGCCGAAGCGCCGTTTGGTTTCGACACGCGCGTCGTCGCATCGTGGCGTTCCGGGAAAAATGGAATGAACGACTTCGCGGATCTTTCGCGCTTTCTTCGGCGCGCGGGCGCGATCGCATTCGTGGTGCTCGTCCTGGCCGGCGCCGCCACTTATCGCCAATATCGCGACGACACGAAGTTCGCCAGTCTCACGACCAACGAATACGCCATCGCGGATTCGGCGATCCAGACGGAATTCTCACAGTGAACAGCGATTTGAAGTGGAAAGTTGGGCTCGCGTTGCTCCTTGTTTTCGTCGCGGGCGGAATGACCGGGGCGTTCTTCGGGTTCCATCATCTTGGTCACCATGTCATGCTTGGGCCGCCCCATTCCGGCGATGTTCCGGACAGGATGCGGGAACATTTGCGCCGCACCCTCGGACTGACGGCAGAGCAGGAAAAGAAGATCGGGCCGATCGTTGACGCGACCAGCGCGAAACTCGAAACGATTCGGGTAGAAACCGCCGAGCGCGTCCGCACGGTCATGGAAGATTCGAAGAAAGAAATCGCGCCGCTTTTGACGACCGAGCAGCAAAGGAAACTCGACCAGCTCGAGTCCGAACATCGCAAAATGATGATGCATCACGGGTTTCTTCCTCCGCCGCCCCCGAAAGACAAACCGCCGCCGCCGTGATCTTCTGTAGCCGCTTCGCTGTGCGAAGGGCGAGAGCGGCAGCGCCGCAAAAACCGCGTCGCCCACAGGGCGACGGCTACAATTCGTTTCTAGTCTGGCAAGGGCGGAGGCGGCGATGCTAGCGTTGGTCGCGTCTTGAAAAATTTTCTCCGGCTCAATGCCAGCCTGCTTTATTGGGTTCTTGTCGCGCCGTTCAAGGGCGAGATGTTCAAGATCTCGCCGATCTTTCGGCAAATGGTTTCCATCGGAGTGCGCGCCACGCCGATGGTCGCGCTGACCGCTTTCAGCATTGGCGTGACTCTAGCCATGCAAGCGGCGCATTCCCTTCAGGAGCTCGGCGCCGAAATCTACGTCCCCGATCTGGTCATGGTTTCCATGCTGCGAGAAATGGGGCCGGTCTTGATCGCCGTGATCGTGATCGGACGAAGCGGCTCAGCGGTCGCCGCCGAGCTGGGGACGATGAAAGTATCGGAAGAAATCGAAGCGCTTGAGGTGATGGCGATCAATCCGATCAGTTACCTGATTGTGCCGCGTTTCATTGCGATGCTCGTCATGCTGCCCGCTCTGACGATTCTCGGAAACTACATCGGCGTCTTCGGCGGCTGGGCTGTATGTCATTTCGCGCTCGATGTCACGACGGCCGGCTATGTTCTCCGCGCTCTGGAAAGCGCCAACACCTGGGATCTTTACTCCGGCATGATCAAAAGCTTTGTCTTCGCCTGGATCATCATCACCATCGCCTGCAACGCTGGCCTGCACGTGGAAGGCGGCGCGGAAGGCGTCGGCCAGGCTACGACCCAGGCCGTGGTGCAATCACTTCTCGCCATGCTGGTGAGCAACGCGATCCTGACCTCGATCTTTTTTTTCAAGTAATGAACCAAACAACCGAGGCCGTGGTCGAAGTGACAAATTTGTTCCGGAAATTCGGAGACCGCACAGTTATCGATAATCTTTCGTTCACGATTTATCGCGGCGAAACGCTCGTGATCATGGGCGGAAGCGGATGCGGGAAGAGCACGCTGCTTCGCCACATTATCGGCGTGATGAAACCGACTTCCGGTTCTGTAAAAATCTTCGGTCAGGAAATCACCACGATGAACGATGTTGAGATCGCGGAAATTCGGCGGCGTTTCGGGATGCTGTTTCAATCGGGCGCGCTCCTCGCCTCGCTGACTGTCGGGGAAAATGTGGCGTTGCCGTTGTTGCAACATACCGATCTCTCGGCGGAAGAAATCGACGAGACCGTGACCGGGAAACTGCAAATGGTCGGGCTGAACGGCTTCAACAATCTCAAGCCGGCGGAGATCAGCGGCGGCATGCGAAAACGCGTGGGCCTCGCGCGCGCGCTCGCGCTCGATCCCGAGCTCCTCTTCAGCGACGAACCAACCTCCGGCCTCGACCCGATCATGACCGCCGTGGTCGACAAGCTCACCCTGGAACTGACCAAGGACGAAGGGATGACCGCGGTCGTTGTGACTCACGACATGACGAGCGCGTTTCGGATCGCGACCCGAATGATTATGCTCGGACGCGGGCGAATTCTGGCGCAAGGTACACCGGACGAAATCCGCACCCATCCCGATCCCGAAGTGCAACAATTCATCAACGGCGAACCCGATGGCCCGATGCCCCTGAATCTTTCTCAGGATGATCACGAACATCATCCGCACGTGAAAGCGCGCCCGCTCGTGGCAGCCCGGCACCGCTTCCGCCACAAAATGCCATGAAACGCAGTCTGTCCGATTACGTCGTCGCGCTTTCGGTAATCCTTTGCAGCGCAATCCTGCTTGGAGCGCTCACGATCGCGCTCACCGGTTTTAGATTCAAAAAGCCGTCGCGCACTTTGCAGATCGATTTCGAGGATGTGACCGGCGTGAAATTACATTCCGAAGTGCGCTACGCGGGTGCGCCGGCCGGGCGTGTGATCGCCATTCATCATCTAAGTCCGGAGCAACGCGCGGCCGGCGCGAACAAGCGAAACGCCGTCCGCGTGACGGTGGATTTACTGGAGGAGATCCCGCCATTGCCGGCTGACGTCATCGCGACTCTGAGCTCGGACACGCTCTTATCGCCGATGTTTGTCGCGCTTACCGCGGGCACGCCCGGCGGCGAGACCCTTGCGAACAACGCGATCATCGAAGGCCATCCGGCGGCTGGCCTTCAGCAGCTCATGGCCGCGGCCGGGCCGTTGATCGATAACGCCAACAAACTAATCGACAGCCTCAACGCCACCACCGGTAACCTTAACACCACCGTCACCAGTGTCCGAAATAGTCTCGACGACTTCATGCCGAAGATTTCGCCGGTGCTCGACAGCGCGAAGACCGATCTCGAGGAGTTGCAGCGAATCATCAAAGGGCTCGACGAAGTGGAGAAGAACGCGAATGCCGCTTTTGAGAGCGCCGGCAAATTCGTCGGCAACACCGACAAACAGTTGCAGGATCAGTTGAAAGAACTGCGCGTGATTCTACTGAACCTGAAAGTGGTCAGCACGCACGCAAAAGCGCTCGTGGATACGCTGGCCGAGAAACCGAGCCGCATCATCTTTAGTGGC
>DATILK010000094.1:0-3032 GCA_035476555.1 Chthoniobacterales bacterium
CGTCCGGCGATTCCGGCCTAACGAGCAGTGCGTTTTCGCCATCGGCAAATGTCTCCGCGGCGCCGCCGACGTTCGTCGTGACGATTGTTTTTCCGAGACTCATCGCTTCGAGAATCGTGACCGTCGGCATTGCTTCGTCGCGGGACGGAGCGACGAGAACATCCGCGTCGTTTAGTTTCGCAATCGCCTCCGCGTGGCTCGCGGCGCCGGTCACGAAAAGATTGTCGATCGTTTTGACCAGCGGTTCGAGCGGCGGCCAGAAATCCGGATCGAGAGTGCGGCCGGCAATTTCGAACCGCGCCGCCTTTCGAATTCCAGCCGGCAATTTCGCCAGCGCTTTCACAAAAATGTCCTGGCCCTTCCGCGGCTCGATGCTCGCGAGCAGAAGGAAACGTAACGGCGCGTCATCTCGCGCTCGCGTCTCGCCGTCGGCGACATCCGGGATCGCGTTGTGGACGGACTTCACCGGGCGGTCCGTGTAGGGCCGATAAACCGACGCGGTGCTTTCCGACGGCGCGAGAAGCAAATCCGCCAGCGGCATGGCCGCGCGCAGCTTCGATTCTTCGCGCAGGTAGTGTTCGCCGACCGATCCCGGCTCGTGCAGCCACCAGACAACAGGAACATCTTCGCCTTTCAGCGCGCGCACGACCGCACTCGTCCGGATCGTATTCGCCACCACGCAATCGAAGTCGCGCGCAAACGCGGCAAACGAATCGTGCCCCGTTTCCACAAGGGGATCGATGATGATCGGAATGCCTTCCGCTTCGTATTTTTCCCGGAGCGGCCCGTCCTCCGGCGCCATCACGGTAACAAACATCCCGTGCCGCCTGCTCCACGCTGCGGCGTGAAACAGCATCATCGGCGCACCGGAAAGCGACAGGTCGTGAGAAACAAAAAGCAGGTCGGCGGAAGCTTCGATCAACGCCTTCGGCTCGTTGCGGCCCGACATGCGAATCGGCACGGGTGAATCCGTATGGAGCCAGTCGCGCATGTTATCCGGGAAATAGGGGTCGTGCGTTGTGAAGCCGGCCCAGCGTTTCAGAAGAAAGATCGACGCCTTGTCGCGCGGCCGCTCTTGCGTCTGCGTTTCCTCGAAACCGATCGACGCGTGCCCGGTGTGTCGCAGCGTCGCGTAGGGCGTATAGACGCAACGCAGTCCCGCCGCGCGCACTTTGAAGCAGAGATCCATGTCCGAATGCGCGATCGCTGTATTGATCGCGTCGAATCCTCCGACGCCAAAAAAATCTTCGCGCCGCATCGCGAGACACGCGGCGGAAAGCGCGGCCACGTCGCGCAGCGATTGCGCGAGATTGAAATGTTCGGTCGAATCCGCGGGCCGCTGGTGAAAAGCCGTTCCGGCGAGCCCGCGCACTCCCATCACCAATCCGGCATGCTGGATCTTACCAGTCTCATAAAGCAGTTTCGGCGCGACCGCCCCAACCTCCGGATTCTCCAACGGCTCGATCAGGTTCTGGATCCAATCCGCCTGCTCGGTTTCGACGTCGTCATTGAAAAAGATGAGCCGCTCTCCGGTCGCCGCCTCGGCGCCGACGTTGCATTTATCGGAAAAATTGAACGGCTTATCGTAGGGCACGAGCCGGATCGTCGCGCCCTCGGCCTGGAGAAACTCCAGCGTTTCCGCAAGCTGACTGTTGGTGACTAAAACGATCTCGAGATCGGGATACCTGGTCGCGCGCGGCAGCTCCTGGAGACACGCTTGCGCGCGGCTAGGTGAATCCGTCGGGATAATGATGGAAACGCGCGGCCAGCGCTCGAGCTTCAACCGCGCTCGATTCGCGGTCGGATACTCGATGATTTCCGCCGGGAGATTTCGCCGGCGCATCGCATCTTCCAGCGCCGCCAGATTTGCCCGCCGCGCATCCGGTTTGCCGCCCGTCGATGCCGATTCGGGATGCTCGCGCCAATGATAGAGAACCTGCGGGACGTGATGAATGGCTTTAGCGCGTTCCGTGGCGCGCAGGGCAAAATCGTAATCCTGCGAGAGATCGAATTCCTTCCGGAACCCATCGAGCTCCAGCGCCAGTGAGCGACGATACGCGCTGAGATGGCCGATATACATCGAAGCGCAAAGAAGCTCCGGGTCCCATTCGGGTTTGAAGAATGGCGCGTGCCGTTTGCCTTTCTCGCTCAACCGATCTTCGTCGCTGTAGAGAATGTCCGCCTCGGAAAATTCCATCGCCGCTCGCGCCAACTCGTAGAGCGCGAAAGGCGCGAGCACGTCGTCATGATCGAGACAGGCCACGAAGTCGCCGGTCGCGAGGCGCAGGGCTCGGTTCGTATTTTCGGAAATGCCAAGATTCTGCTCCAGCCGCTCGACGCGAATTCGTTCGTCGCGCGATTCCCATCGCCGCAAAACCTCGATCGTTTCCGAGCGGTCCGACGCGGCGTCGATCACACAGAGTTCCCAGTTGTCGTAGGTCTGCGCCGCAACCGACTCGAACATCTCTTCGAGAAACGCGGCGGGCGGATTGTGAACCGGCGTGAGCAAACTGATTTTGACGCGCGCCGGAAATTCTTTCGACGACCGGCGCTGTTTCTCCAACGCAGCCGCGTCCGGTTCGTGCTCGGAAATCCACGCGGCATAACGATCGACGGGTTTGGTGGCGGCGACGGATTCTACTTTGGCGGGAGCCGGCAACTCCTCTTTTTTTCGCGACAGCCCGAGGTTGCGCGGCAAACGCCGAAGCTCGCGCGCGATTCGTGTCGTGAGAGGCCGCCGTATTTTCTTTCCGGTCTCCACCTGAAAACAGCTCCCCTTTTTTCGACAGGCGCTTTTCGCCGCCTTCACGATCGCTTTGTGTTCCGCAAGTTGGGCCTTCAGCGTTTCCATTTTCGCCTTCAGCGCGTCCCCCTGCGCGACCCAGCGTTTTAATTGCTCATGCTGGCTGTCCATGATGAGCTGCGCTTTGGCGCGGTCGCGCCGGAGGTTTTCGAGATGGCCGCGCAATTCCTCCACGCTCAACTTCAAATGGGCCACGGCGCGCCCCTGGTAATCCATTATCTCCTGCACC
>DATILK010000095.1:0-4232 GCA_035476555.1 Chthoniobacterales bacterium
GGTGCCGTGCGCGTTGATGTAAT
Source organism: Chthoniobacterales bacterium (assembly GCA_035476555.1). Taxonomy (GTDB): domain Bacteria; phylum Verrucomicrobiota; class Verrucomicrobiia; order Chthoniobacterales; family UBA10450; genus AV80. The sequence continues at coordinate 24 of DATILK010000095.1, forward strand.
CGATCTCGCTCGTTTTGATCCCCGCACTCTTCAGCGCTCCCTCCATCGCCTGGCGCGGTCCGATCCCGGAAGGATCGGGCTGGGTGAGATGAAAATTATCGGTCGAAATTCCGTAGCCGATGATCTCCGCCAGGATAGTAGCGCCGCGTTTCTGCGCCGATTCGAAATTTTCCAGGGCAAGAATCGCCGCGCCTTCGCCGAGAACCAAACCGGTCCGTTCGCGATCGAAGGGCCGGCAGCGTTCCGGCGTCGCAGCCTGGAGCGAATCGAATCCGACGAACACGAGCTCCGAGATCGCGTCGTAGCCGCCCGTCAGGACGCGCTGATAACGGCGCGAGCGCACGCAGTTGAATGCGTGACCGATTGCATTCGTCCCGGACGCGCAGGCATTCGCGATGATCTGGCAGGGGGCGCCGATTCCAAACGCTTCCTGCGCATCCATCACCGGCTTTTGCGGCGTGTAATTCGCGATCAGCGTCGGCGCGTGGGCCGTCGAGCCGCCGTTCGCCGTGAGCCCGCGATAATATTGTTCGCCGAAGGTCATCCCGCCGCTAGTGGTGCCGACAACCGTCAGCTCCGGTTGAAAATCGCCGGCCTGGTCCAGCGCCTCTTTCATCGCCAGGATCATCATTCGCGCGACACGATGCAGCCGCTCCGGACGCGGGGTGAATTGGTTCGCCTCAGCCAAGGGTCCGTTAGCAACTTGCCCGGCTGTCTTGCACCGGCAGCGATCGACCGGGAAAGCGGTCACAGGCGTCACGCAATCTTTCGCATCGCGCAACGACCGCAGCGTCGCCTCCAGACCGAACCCAAGCGGGCTCACAATCCCGGCGGCCACGACCGCTACGCGGGCCGTTTTTGGTCGATCTGAAGATGATGGAAAATCAGCCATTTTTACGAGGGACAAACCGGCCCCGAATCTAGTTGCTTTCGCCAGGAAAAGCCTCTACTAATCACGCCGAAAAGAAAACGGAAGCTCGGTGCGTTGGTAGATTGTCAGTTGAGTTTTTCAGTGGCGATTTGAAATCCGATGAGCGGGAACAGTGGCCTGGCGGCGTTTTCCTCAGTTAACTCAGATGGGTACTAAATTATACGTAGGAAATCTTTCCTTCAACACCACCGAAACCGACTTACAAGACATGTTTGCCGGCGTCGGCCCTGTCCAGGAAGTCACGCTGATGCAGGACAAGTTCACCGGTAAATCGCGCGGCTTTGCGTTCGTCACCATGACGACCGAAGCCGATGCGCAGAAGGCAATCACCGAGTTCAATGGCAAGACCGTCGAAGGCCGGCCCTTGACCGTAAACGAAGCGCGTCCACGCGAACCGCGTGCGCCGGGCGGCGGAGGCCGTGGCGGCGGTTATGGCGGTGGCGGCGGCGGCTACGGTGGTGGTGGCGGCGGATACGGCGGTGGCGGTGGCGGATACGGTGGTGGACGTCGCGACGGCGGCGGCAACCAGCGGCGCGGCCGATAAAACGTCGGCGCGTTTTACTCGCGCTTGATTCTGGCGGGGCACGATCGCTAATTCCGGCGATCGGCCCTTCCAATGAAATTATCCCTTAAGATCGCGAAGCTCGGCCAGCCGCTGACGTATCGGCGGGCCTGGCGTCGAGCGGAACGGGTACTCCATCCGCTTCCGCTCGAGCCGATCTTTCGCCGGATCGATCAGGCGAAGCTCGCGGCGATCCAGGCGCAGTCCGCGGGCTCGAAAGAGCATTACGCGAAATACGCGGATGTCCGGCGTTGGTTGCGCCTCAACATAATTCGGGCGCAGGATTTGAAGCTGCATCGTTGTCCGCCGAAATCGGTCCTCGATCTCGGGTGCGGCGGCGGATTTTTCCTTTTCGTCTGCCAACAGCTCGGCCACGCGTGCCTCGGGCTGGATATCGACGAGTTCCCGCTATTTACCCAATTGCTCGATTTGTTCGGCGTCGAGCGCCGCGTCTGGACAATCACGCCGTTCGAACCGCTGCCCGATCTCGGCCGGAAATTCGATCTCGTCACCGCGTTCTCGATCGATTTCAACCGGATCAGCAAGCAAGACTGGTGGTGGGGTCCGGAACAATGGGCGTTTTTCCTCGACGACCTCAAACGCCATCTCAATCCCGGCGGCCACGTCTTTCTCGCCCTGAACCCGAGCGGGCCTAAAAAGGAATTTTACACGCCGGAGCTGCGCGATTTTTTTCTCAGCCGCGGCGCGTCCGTCGAGCGCGAGAACGTTCTCTTCCCGCCAAACGATTAATCAACCCCGGATATAAATTCCGGGAAGCGTGCGGCTGAAAGGACCGTATGATGCGAAGTAGAATAAACCCTATTGCGCAAAGGAGATTACCTATGGCCGACGAAGAAAATCAACAATCCAGCGAGAGCACACCTTCCGAAAACATCCAGATTCCGCCCATCTCGAAAGAGGCTGCCGGCGCAGCGGCGGGTGCCGTAGTTGGCAGCGTAGTCGGGCCGGTCGGCGCGGTCATTGGCGGCGTGATCGGGGCTGCGGTCGGACGTAGTGCCGCTTCAAAGAGCGCGTCCGCTCCGGTGAAGAAAGCAGCGAAAGCCGTAGCGAAGAAAGCGCCGAAGCCGGTGAAGCGAGCGGTCAAAGCCGCGACGAAGAAAGCGGCCTCCGGTTCGAAAAAGCGCGCGAAGGCCGGCGGAAAAAAGAAGGGCGGCAGAAAGAAATCGAAACCCGCAGCTTCATCCGCTCGCGGAAAATCGAAGGCGCGGAGCACGCGCGGAAAGAAATCGCGAAGCTCGAAATCCGCGAAGCGTTCGAGCAAGAAGCGCGGCGGAAAGAAAAAGCGTTAGGGAAAATTGGGCAGGACTGGATTCGAACCAGTGAAGGCGTAAGCCAGCGGATTTACAGTCCGCCCCGTTTGGCCACTTCGGTACCTACCCGTTTTGCCGAGGGAACGGCGAGCGTTGATATAGGCTCGGCGGCGGCTGCTCGCAAGTCGTTAGGAGAAGAACTCCGCGATGGATTCGACGACGTAGCGTTGCGCCTCGCCGGACAATTCAGGATAGATCGGCAGCGCCAGCGTTTCGCGCGCGGCGCGTTCGGACTCAGGAAAAGCGCCGGCTTTGTAGCCAAGGTAGGCGAAGCACTCCTGTTCGTGGAGAGCGAGCGGATAATAAATCGCGCTGCCGATCTCTTTTTTCGTCAGATGCTCACGCAACGCATCTCTTTGCGGAACGCGGATCACATATTGATGATAGATGTGATGATTCGTTAGGCCGCGAGCGCGATACGGCTCCACTGGGAGGGTGACGCGCTCAGTGAGCCCAAGACGGCGAAACTCTTCTCCATAAATTTCCGCGACGCGGTGCCGCGCCGCCGACCATTCGTCCAAATGCGGCAACTTGACCGCGAGGATCGCAGCCTGGATTTCGTCCAGCCGGAAATTGCCGCCGATGAAATGATGATAATAGCGCGGCTCCATCCCATGTTGCCGGCAATGACGGAGGCGTTTCGCGAACGCTTCATCCCGGCAAACGATCATGCCGGCATCGCCGGCCGCGCCGAGATTTTTTGAAGGATAAAAGCTGAAGGTTCCTACGTCGCCAAGTGTTCCCGCCTTCGCTTTGTCTTTTCCAAACGGGTACTCAGCGCCGAGCGCCTGCGCCGCATCCTCGATGACTTCGAGCTGAAAGCGTCGGGCAATCGCGAGGACCGCGTCCATGTCGCAGCAAAGACCGTAAAGATGAACGGGAACGATCGCGCGGACTCGGTCGCCATTCGGCGTTCGGAGAATTCCGTCGTCATCGCGCCGGCACGATTCCGTGAAGTACGCTTCCAGCGCGGCTGGCGAAATGTTGTAGGTGAGCGGATCGATGTCGATGAAGACCGGCGTGGCCCCGACCCGCGACACACAACTGCCGCTGGCAAAGAACGAATAGTCGCTGGTCAGGACGGCATCGCCCGGGCCGAGCCCCATCGCCATGAAGACGGCGAGAAGGGCATCCGTTCCTGACGAAACGCCAATCGCGTGGGGCGAACCCGAATAGTCTTCGATCGCTTTCTCGAACGCTTCGACTTTCGGGCCCAGGATGAAATTTTGCGTCGCAAGAACTTCATCGATCGCGGCCCGAATCGGTTCCGCAAGCGTGGAGTATTGTCCGCTGAGATCGAGTAAGGGCACGCGCATGGGATCGGACAGGATGGCAGTTTCATCCTCTGGTTCAAACGCGAAGTTGGCATAACTCACGCTCCGTTG
>DATILK010000096.1:0-3726 GCA_035476555.1 Chthoniobacterales bacterium
TCAAGACCCATGACGCGACAAAAACGGTGTGTGCGCGGTGGGTCGTCGATGCCTCGGGCTTCGCGGCGTTGCTCGCGCGCAAAAACGGCTGGTGGCGATCGAACACCGCACATCCTACCGCGGCGGCGTGGTCGCGTTGGAAAGGTGTGAAAGATTGGGATAGCCGCGAGCTGGCGGAAAAATATCCGGAATGGGCTTCGGCTACGTACTCGGTACGCGGGACGGCCACCAATCATGTGATTGGCGATGGCTGGTGGAGCTGGTGGATTCCGCTCAAGGGCGGCGATACCAGCGTCGGCATCGTTTTCGATCAACGTCTCGTCGATTTTCCTCCGGACGGCGGCGGAGTGGGGGAACGTCTGAAGACATTCCTCATGCAACATCCGGTCGGCCGCGAGATGCTCGTCGACGCTCAATTCGACGAGGAAGATGTTCATTGGCGAAAGAATCTCGCCTATTACAGCACGACGTTTTCCGGAGACGGTTTTGTTCTCGTCGGCGATGCCGCGGCGTTCATCGATCCCTTTTACAGCCCGGGCATGGACTGGATTTCGTTCACCGCGACCAGCGCCGCGGAATTGATCGCCGCCCAGCGTCGGGGCGAGCCAATGTCGGAGCGGATCGCGCGACACAACCGGGAGTTTGCGATCAGCCACCGCTACTGGTTCGAAGCGATCTACAAAGATAAATACGAATACCTCGGCGAATTCGACCTGATGAGCATCGCATTCGCGCTCGATCTCGGGTTCTACTATTTGGGCATCGCGTCGCAACCCTTCAAGATCGGTCCGAAAGCGCTGCTCATCCCGCCATTTTCAGAGCGCGTTTCGCGGCCGTTTTTTCATCTCATCAAAACCTACAATCGCCGCCTCGCGCAGATCGCCCGCCGACGTCGCTCCGCCAAAATGCTGGGGCGCTCGAATCGGGCCCGGCGCAATCTCATTCCCGGTTTCACCCTTAAGCCGACGGATGTTGGCCAGCTGCTGAAAGGATTGAGAAAATGGCTCTGGCTCGAGATCACCGAAGGCTGGCGCAGCTGGGGCCGCGGCCGCGCAACGTCGGCCGAGAACGCTGAGTTCGCCGCCGATGAGCGCCGCGCCCAGGCGTTGCGCTAGTTTCTTCCGCCGTTATTTGACCGGAACGAAACCGACGTTCGTCACGATCTTCTGGCCGGCATCGCTCAGCGTGAAATCAACGAAGTCTTTCACGAGTCCGGTCGCATCGCCGTTCGTGTAGTAAAAGGTGGCGCGCGAGTAGGGGTACTGTTTTTTCTGGACGCTTTCAACAGAAGGCGACGCGCCGTCGATGGAAACAACCTTGATTCCTTTCGCCTTCGTATAAGCGAGGCCGACGTAACCAATGCCGTTCGGATTTTTTCCAACCTCAGCCGCGATCTGTTCGTTGCCTGCCATCTTTTGCGACGACGGCGCGTAGTCGCGCTTCTTCATCGCCATCTCCTTGAACTCCGAATACGTGCCGGACGAGGTGTTACGCGTGTAGATCGAAATCGTGCCACCCGATCCGCCAACGGCGCTCCAATCGTTCACTTCGCCGGTGAAGATTTGCTCCACCTGTTTCTTCGTCAGGTTCTTGACCGGGTTCGCTTCGTTCACGATCACAGCCATGCCGTCATAAGCGACAGTCGTTTCTTTCAAGGTCACGCCTTTCGCTTTCGCGGCGGCGACTTCTTCCGGTTTCGCCGGCCGGCTCGCCATGCCGATTTGCGCCGTGCTGTCGATCAACGCAGCGAATCCCGTCGTCGATCCTTCCGCGGCGATGTCGAAAGTAGCGTCGGCATGTTGCGCTTTGAATTGCTCGGCCAGTTGCGGGACCAACTTCGCCCCGAGCGTGTCGGAGCCTTTGATGACGAGGCGATCCGCCTTTGTCGTCGTCGAGGAAAAAAGAAGTGCGGCTGACGCGAAAACGATTAGGGCTGTTTTCATGAGTTTTGCTTTGCGACATTTTCGCAACATTCTCTGCCCCGCCAAAGTGACAATCTTGTGAAATCGCGTTACTCGATTTTGGCCGATGAAATACCGCGCCCTCGCGTGTGATTACGATGGCACTCTCGCCCACGACGGCGTGGTGACGCGGTCCACCGCGGCAGCCGTCGACCGTTTTCGCGCGAGCGGACGCCATCTGTTTATGGTGACCGGGCGCGAATTACCGGAGCTGAAACAAGTTTGCCCGATCCTCGATCGCTTCGAATGGGTGGTGGCGGAAAACGGCGCGTTGCTTCATCACCCGGCGAGCGATTCGACGCGGCTGCTTTGCGAACCGGCTTCGCCGCCACTGGTGGAATCGTTGCGCAAGTTTGGAATCAAACCGCTCTCGGTTGGCCAGGCGATCATCGCGACCGTCGAGCCGAACGAAGTCGTCGTTCTCGAAGAAATCAAAAGGCTCGGCCTCGAGCTTCAGGTCATTTTCAACAAAGGGTCCGTGATGGTTTTGCCGAGTGGCGTAAACAAAGCGACCGGCCTCGCCGCCCTCCTCAAGGAAGCTGGGGTTTCTGCCGGCGAAGTTGTCGGCGTCGGCGACGCGGAGAACGATCACGCCTTTCTGGAATGCTGTGGAATCGGGGTTTCCGTCGCGAATGCGTTGCCGATGCTGAAAGAACGCGCGGACTTTGTGACGAAAGGTGCGCGCGGCGACGGCGTGGCGGAACTCATCGACCTGATTCTGGCCGACGATCTCGCCGGCATCCAACCGCGACGTTAATGCTTCGCGATCTTCGGCGGGAAAAGCCAGAGCAGTTTTCCGCCGCACAAGTCAGCGTCGACGTCGACCAGCGCGATCCCCGCTTTCGATAATTTGACGCGAGCGCCGGTGAGTTTGCACACTGTCTTGCTGAAATCCGGTTCGTGACCGACGACCAGGACGCTTCGATAGCTGCGTTTTTCCAGAAGCTTCTTCAAGGCCGAGCGCCCGAAGCCCGGCGCGAGCATTTCGTTCTCGACACATTTCGCGTCGATGTAATGCGCCGCGATCTCGGCCGTCTGCCACGCGCGCGGCAACGGACTGGTCAGCACCACGTCGGGTTTCACGCTGAGATTGGCGAGAAACGCGCCGACCTCGTGCATCTCTTTTTTCCCCTTCTCAGTCAGCGGCCGTTCGCTGTCCGGCTTTTTCCAATCGGGCCAATCAGCCTCTCCGTGGCGCAGAAAATAAATCAGCATGATTTCAGATAATGTCCCAAGCCGGTTTGCGATCGCGGCCGCTTTGCCAAAGCCGGACGCCGCCCGTGTATGCATTGCGATTGTGACCGAGCGCGATTCCGGCCGGCCACTTCTCCACCAGTTTGGCGTTGCCGCCGCCGAGGACCACGTAATCGGCAATGAACGATCTCTTCAACTCCGAGACCACGCGCCGCACTTCGGTCTGCCAGCGTTTCTCGCCAAACGTTTCGAGGCCGGCGTCGCCCAACCAATCTTCGACGCTCAAATTATCGAGGTAAGGCAGGTCGCCGAGCTCGAGCGAAAGCACGGTGCGATCCCACACCAACGCCGAGCCGAGTCCCGTGCCCAACCCGAGAAAGAGCATCCGGCCGCCGTGATAACTTCCGAGCGCCTGCATCGCCGCGTCGTTCATGATCCGGACCGGTTTGCCGAGCGCCTTGCGAAAATCGAAGCGGACCCATCCTTTCCCCAGGTTCTTTGGGTCCTGGAGAATCTTGCCGCGATGAATCGGCGAGGGGAACCCCATCGCGATCACATCGAATTTCCAATC
>DATILK010000097.1:0-6673 GCA_035476555.1 Chthoniobacterales bacterium
TCTCTACGTAGGGTGCAGAGGCTGGGTCTATAAGCTCGATCCGAACACCGGAGCGATACTCTTCCACAACAACCTTCCGAACCTGGGCCTCAATGAGGTAAGGCTGGCGGTGATGGGCGGCATTCTCTACGTGGGAACGAACGGCTCCGTGCTCGGCCTGAGCACCACCGATCTTACGAAGGTGTGGAAAGTCAACCTGCCGGCGAGCGCGGGCAATGTAGTCTCAGTGCTCGCCCAGGATGGGCAGGTGTTCGCGGGCTGCAACGGGTTGGTCTACCGGATGAATCCAAAGCAAGGCGCGCCGTTCTGGCCGGGCCTTACAATGCCTGGAATGGGTAACGCGGAAGTCCGCCTCGCGATGGCGGACGACACCTTGTTTGCCGGGGCGAATGCGGCCGTGCGAGGCGTCACGACCAGGTAGCGCACGGAGCAGGTCCGCGTGGTGTAATGCGAAGCAACGGGGTGTGGCCCTCGGGCCTTTAGCCGCCTTGATCCAGGGCTTCGGCGGTGCCGAAACTATCGCGCTCTCCGCTCAGTTCACCTTTCGGGGCGGGGGCGCCGGAGCGTTGCTCGCCGGGGCGCGGCTCGGCTTTCGTCAGTTTCTGACCGCGGCGGGAGAAGCCGGTTTTGCCGACGGTGACGCAGGTGCAACCGGTGCCTTCCGCGCAACCCTGGCAACAGTAGGTTTGGCCCTGGTGGGTGTAGCCTTCGCCCGGCCACTCGTTCTTCTTCATCCGGCAACCGGGACACGCCGGCGCCGGAATCGATTTCCGCAAACGAGGTCTTCGCTTCTGTTCGGTTTTCATCGGGGGTGCGCCTTTCACCATCATATCGTCTTACCCGGTCGTCGTGGATGCGGCGGAAACGAGAGAAAGTGACGAGTGATCCGCCACGGCGGATTCGTCCTTCGGCGAACGTGTGATGAGTTGAGGAGAGCGATTCCCGCTAGTTGTCCTTGCGAACCGATAACAGTTCACGGGCAGCGGCGAGCGCTTGATCGATGTCGGCGCAGAAGCGGTCGAGACCGATTCGTTCTGCGAGACCGGCTCCGAACATCACCTTCATCGGTTGCGGGCGGACGGCGGTGAGAAAAATTTCGATCCCGTCGCGGCGCAGTTTTTCGATGGCGCCTTCGAAGGCGTGCAGGCCGCTCGCGTCCATGGCCGGCACGCTCCGCATCCGGAAGATGACCACGCGCGGCTTGCCGCCCGACCCGCGCAAGGCAACGTCGAGTTTTTCGGCGGCGGCAAAAAACATCGGCCCCTCGATGCGGTAGAGAATCACATCGGACGGAATCTCTTTGCCGCGGATGCTGTGCGATCCCGTGCCGGGGTCTTCGCTTTCCTCGGTGATCAGGCGCACGTGAGTTACCTCCTCCATCTGGCGGAGGAAAAGGACAACGGCCATGATAAGACCGGCGCCGACGCCGATGGTGAGATCGAAGACGACGGTGAGGGTGAACGCCGCAATGAGCACGCCGAAATCCGCGCGCGGTCCCCGCCATAATTCGACAAAAGTGTGCAGTTCCGCCATGCGCACCGCGACGGTGAGGAGCACCGCGCTGAGCGCCGCGAGCGGAATATATCCGGCCAGCGGCGCAGCCAGAAAAACCACCGCGAGGAGCACCAACGCGTGGACGATCGCGGCGATGGGGGTGCGCGCGCCGGTGCGAATGTTCGCCGCCGTGCGCGCGATCGCGCCCGTGGCGGGAATTCCACCGGCCATTGGGCAAAGGACGTTCGCAATTCCCTGGGCCATCAATTCCTGGTTGGGATCGTGGCGCGTATCGGTGATGCCGTCGGCCACCATGGCGGAGAGGAGCGATTCAATCGCGCCCAGCGCAGCGATGGTGAACGCGGGCCCCATCAAATCGCGCATCGATTCGAGAGACACAGCCGGGAAATGCAAACCGGGCCAGCCTGCCGGAACGCCGCCGAACCGGCTATCGATGGTCGCTACCGGCCAGCCGACGAAGTAAGCGACCAGCGTTGCGATTGCGACCGCGACGATGCTTGCCGGCACCCGTCTGGTCAGGAATGGCCAGGCATAAAGGATCGCAAGCGTCAGCGCGCCGATGGCGAACGCCTGCCAATTGATGTTTTGCAGATGCGACGCGAGCGCGGCGATTTGCTGCGGCACGTGTCCAGGCATCTTGAGACCGAGCCCGAGAAATTCATTCAATTGCCCGCAGAAGATGATGATGGCAATGCCGCTCGTGAATCCCGCCACGACCGGGTAGGGGAAGAACTTGAGGAGCCGCCCCATGCGCAGCGCGCCGAGAAGGATCAACATCACGCCAGCCATCATCGTTGCGAGGGCGAGCCCGCCGTATCCATACACGGCGACCACAGAAAACAGAATCGGCACAAACGCTCCGGTCGGTCCCGCAACCTGGAAGCGCGAGCCGCCCAGCACGGCCACGACCAAACTCGCGATGATTCCGGTCCAAAGTCCCTGTTGCGGCGTGACACCCGAAGCGATGCCGAAGCCAATCGCCAGCGGAAGTGCGATGAGTCCGACCGTCAGGCCCGCTCCGAGATCAGCGAAGAAGTCGCCTCGACGATACCCGCGCACGGCCGAGAAAATCGCGGGGACAAACCAGCGCATGAAAGCCATCAAAGGGCATGCGTGTGATCCGTGCAAGACTCGCATCAGGCAACCGCGGTTGCCCTACAATTGCTTGACTCGTCACTTGCCACTCGTCACTTATCACTTCCTCACCCGCGCGATTAGCTCAGTGGTAGAGCGCTTGCTTCACACGCAAGAAGTCGCAGGTTCGAACCCTGCATCGCGCACGGTTTTTTCATCCCCTCAATGTTTTACACATATGTCCTTCGATGCGGTGATGGAGATCTCTACATTGGTTCAACAATTGATCTCAAGAAGCGAGTCGCTCAACATCGCGCAGGTCATGTAACCGCAACCGCATGTCGGCTTCCCGTGACGTTGGAATACTACGAGGCGTGTCAGTCCGAGACGAGTGCGCGCAAAAGAGAAAAACAGCTCAAGACCGGATTTGGGCGCGCCTATTTGAAGCGACGTCTAGAACGATAACTGGTCCGTGTCGTAGAATGCTACGTGGTTCGAACCCCGCCCGCAGCGCTTCGCGCAGCGATGCGGGCGGGCCTGCTTCGCGCACCATCCTGCGCCTTGTCAGTCGCGGGCATGCATGTATTTACAGCTATGTCCGAACACAAAGTTACGCTCAACTGGCAGCGCGGCGATAAGCCGTTCGAATATCAGAAGTATTCGCGCGATCACACTTGGAAATTCGACGGCGGCCACGAAATGACGGCCTCGGCCGCGCCGGCTTATCTGGGCAATCCGGCGAACACCGATCCGGAAGAAGCATTCGTCGCGTCGCTCTCGAGTTGCCACATGCTCACGTTCCTCGCCGTGGCCTGCAAAAAGAAGTTCGTCCTGGACGAATACACGGACGACGCCGTCGGCCACATGGAGAAAAACGAGAACGGCAAGATGGCGATCACGCGGGTCGAGCTCCATCCGAAGCTCAAGTTTTCCGGCGACAAACAACCGACCGAGCAGGAGCTCGACGAGATGCATCACTTCGCGCACACCGAATGTTTCATCGCGAACTCGGTGAAGACGAAAGTGACCGTCGAGAAATAGCTCCCGGATTCATCTCGCCACGGATTGACACGGATTCCCCCGGATTAAATCTGTGTAAATCCGTGTTGATCCGTGGCTAATTCTCCTTTGTCATGACCGCCACCGACCCGCAGCGGATGGAGAGAATCGTCAGCTTGTGCAAGCGGCGGGGATTCATTTTCCAATCGAGTGAGATTTACGGCGGATTGAACGGCTGCTGGGATTACGGGCCGCTCGGCGTGGAGCTGAAGCGCAACGTGAAGAATTATTGGTGGCGCGTCATGGTCCGCGAACGGGACGACGTCGTCGGTATGGACGGCGCGATCCTGATGAGCCGCGCGGTTTGGAAAGCGAGCGGCCACGAAGCAACCTTCACCGATCCGATGGTCGATTGCCGGACGTGCAAGGCCCGGCTGCGCGCCGACCAGCTGCCGGAAAAAAACGGCGTGAAGCAATGCCCGAATTGTGGCGGCAAAGATTTGACCGCGCCGCGCGCGTTCAACCTGATGTTCAAGACGTTCGTCGGCGCGACGGAAGACGAAGACGCGGTGACCTATCTCCGGCCGGAAACGGCGCAGTCGATCTTCGTCCAGTTCAAGAACGTGCTGGATACGGCGCGGAAGAAATTGCCGTTCGGAATTGCGCAGATCGGGAAGGCGTTCCGGAACGAGATCAACCCGCGGAATTACATTTTCCGCTCGCGCGAGTTCGAGCAGATGGAGCTGGAATACTTTTGCCGGGCAGAGGAGGGGATGAAGTGGCTCGAGTACTGGAAGGAAGAGCGGCTGAAGTTCTACGAGAACATCGGGATCGCGCGCGACAAACTGCACGTGCTCACCGTCCCTGACGCCGACCGCGCGTTTTATTCGAAGGGCACTTACGACATCGAATACGATTTTCCGTTTGGCCGGCAGGAGCTGGAAGGCGTGGCGTATCGGACCGACTACGATCTCAAGCAGCATCAGGAAGCGAGCGGCAAGCCGCTCGATTATTTCGACGAGGAAACGAAGCAGCGTTTCATCCCGCACGTAGTCGAACCGAGCGCCGGCGTGGATCGCACCGTGCTCGCGCTCCTTTGCAATGCCTACGACCAAGAGACGGTCACGGATGAAAAAGGGAAAGCTGAGACGCGGATCGTGATGCGATTTCATCCGCGCATCGCGCCGGTGAAGGTGGGCGTCTTTCCGCTACTCAAGAACAACGAACAGCTCGTTGGCAAGGCGCGCGAGATTGTCGGTTTGCTCCGGCCGCACATGAATGTCTTTTACGACGAGACCGGCGCGATCGGCCGGCGTTATCGGCGACAGGACGAAGCAGGCACGCCGTTCGGCGTCACCGTCGATTTCGAAACGCTCGGCGAAAAAGATCCGGCGTTACGAGATACCGTTACTCTGCGCGAACGCGATTCGATGAAGCAGGAGCGAGTGAAAATCGCCGATCTGCTACAACTATTGATGGCCCGAGTTGCGTAGTTATCTCTGGAGAATTCCGGAGATAAACTATGGCAATTCATCAGGAAGAACGGGCGGGGGCCAACTTGTCGTATTGGGAAGCGACGGCAAAAGAGTCGGCGCTTCATCCGCTGCGCGAAAATAGCGGCTGCGATGTTTGCATCGTCGGCGCGGGCATCGCGGGGATGTCGATCGCTTACGAGTTAAGCCACAGAGACGTCGACGTGATGGTAATCGATGACGGCGCGATCGGGCGTGGAATGACCGGGCGGACGACGGCGCATCTCGTGAACGCGCTGGACGATCGCTATTACGATCTCGAAAAATATCACGGTGAAGATGGCGCGCGGATGGCGGCGCAAAGCCACAGCGCCGCGATCGATTGGATCGAAACGGTGGCTGAGCGCGAGAAGATCGACTGCGATTTCGAGCGGGTGGACGGTTACTTGTTCGAGCCGCCTAACGAGTCGTTAAAAAATCTCGAGAAGGAATACGAGGCCTGCCTGCGCGCGGGCCTCGAGGTTGAATGGGTGCAAAACGCGCCCATCGCAGCGTTCGATACCCATCGCGCGATCAAATTTCCGCGGCAGGGCCAGATGCATCCGCTGAAATATTTGCAGGGCCTGGCGGACGCGATCGGGCGGCACGGCGGAAAAATCTACACCGGCACGAGGGTCGAAGAAGCCGTCGGCGGTGAAAATGCGCATGTGACGACGGAAAACAAACTGACCGTTACAGCAAAAGCGATCGTAGTGGCGAGCAACTCACCGATCAACGATCGCTACGTCATTCACACCAAACAGGCGCCGTACACGACCTACGTGATCGGGTTGCAAGTGAAACACGGCGACGTCGCGCATGCGCTTTTCTGGGACACAGCCGAGCGCGCCGGAATGGAGACCGGTCTCGGGCCGGTGGCTTATCATTATGTGCGCGTCGCAAAAGGCGACAGCGAGGGCAACGAAATCCTGATCGTCGGCGGCGAAGATCACAAGACCGGTCAGGCGGACGATTTCGAGCAACGTTTCGAACGACTGGAGGATTGGGCGCGAGTGCGCTGGCCGAAAACGGGCGAGATCGCGTTCCAATGGTCGGGGCAGGTGATGGAAACGGTGGACGGCCTTGCCTACATCGGTCGCAATCCCGCCGACGAAGATAACGTTTACATCGTGACGGGCGATTCTGGGAACGGGATGACGCACGGCGCTATTGCCGGGATGCTGATTCCCGAATTGATCCGGCGCGGGGATCATGCGTGGCGCCAGCTCTACGATCCGTCGCGTATTACCCTGCGGACCACGCCCGATTTCGCGAAGGAGAATCTGAACGTCGCCGCGCAATTCACCGACTACTTCACGAGTGGGGACGTCACGTCGCCCGACGACCTGAAGCCCGGCGAAGGCGCGGTGATTCGGCGAGGCGTGAAGAAAATCGCGGTGTATCGTGACGAAGCGGGCAAACTCCACGAGATGACAGCGGTTTGTCCGCACCTGAAATGTATCGTGCACTGGAACCGGACGGAAACGACGTGGGATTGTCCCTGCCACGGCTCGCGCTTCGACGCGCTGGGGAAAGTTCTCAACGGTCCGTCGGTTGCGGACCTGGCGCCGGTC
>DATILK010000098.1:0-5140 GCA_035476555.1 Chthoniobacterales bacterium
GCGCCCGGTGGAAAGCTGCGAGATGCCAACCAACTGGCCGCTCTTGTAAAAATAGGCCCGCTGCTCGCCTAAACTAATCTTGATCGATGGTTTTCCGGAAACGCTATCGCCGTCCCAATACGAGACGCTGTCGCGCGGGGCGGAACTGGAAACCGGCTGATTGCCGTAAACGCCGCCGAGATATTGGGAGCGGGCTGTAACGGAATCGTCCTCGCCGCATCCAACCAGAACGAGGGCGCATGCCGCGGCCAGGATGAGCGGAAACCTGTGAAAAATTGAATTCAACATAAGAAAAATCAGCGAGGCCATTACGGCGCGAAAAGTTTAAAGTCAAGATGACCACGGCGCACAATGGCAGTGTGATCACCAATCTCTGACGGGACTTCGCTGGCTTGTATTCTGCTTTTTCTTGGCGACAATTGCGACCGTTCCTCGCCAGCCATTCCGTCAATGCCGACCTACGAATATTCCTGCGAGAAGTGCGGTGGCGCTTTCGAGATCGTGCAATCGATGCGCGACGCGACGTTGAAGGAATGTCCAAAGGAACTTTGCCGGCAAAAAAAATGGGGACACGGGAAAGTGAAACGGCTTATCGGCACCGGCGCGGGCCTCATTTTCAAGGGATCCGGATTCTACATCACGGATTACCGGAGCGATTCATATCGCGAAGGAGCCAAGAAAGACGCGCCCGCGACGGAGAAGCCTGCAGCGAAGGAAGGCAAACCACCGCCAGCAGCTGCGCCGGCGAAGTCTGAAGCAAAACCGAAAAAGCAACCTGCCGAATGATCAAATTGGTCTGTCCCGAATGCCGGCGCGAGAACGAGCCGGAGCGAATTTATTGTCACGATTGCGGGGCGCGCCTCGATCGCACGGCGCTCGCGAAGATTGCGCCGAAAGGCGAAGACGCGAAAGAAACGCAGAGGCGACTGCGAACCATGCTCGATCCGCAGCGCGCGAAGATCAGGCATCTGTTTTTCAAAACGAGTAAAGTGATTTTGGGCGCGTTGACGACGGCCGCTATCATCCAGATGATCCTGCCGCCGGATCTGCCGCCGCGGCCGAAGACCGGCGATTTTCCGCCGCAAATCAATCTCGACCTGGAAAACGCGTTGTTGAATCACAGCTCAGCGCCGCTGCAATATACCGAGGCGCAGGTGAACGCCTACCTCAGCAGCGCGTTGAAAAGCAAACAAGCCGCGTTAAGCAAACTGCTCCAATTCGAGCGCGCCACGGTGAAGTTTGATGAGAACGTTTGTGCGATCACGGCGGAACGATCGCTCTTTGGCTATTCCGTCTTCACTACCATTTCGTCGAACGTAAGTTTGCAAAACGGAACGCTGAACGCCGTGAATAACGGCGGATCCATCGGGCGGCTGCCGGTCCATCCGTTGCTGATGAAATATGCGGATCCGTTGTTCACGGATCTTTGGACTGCGTTGGATAGGGAGCGAAAAGCAGTCGCGAAGATGGGGGCGATCGAATTCCGCCCGCAGGCAGTGGTGGTGACCCCGAAATCTTAAAAAACGCTGGCCGGGCCACTCGCGCGACCCGGCCAAACGCCAACCCAACAGAGTTTTCGCCTTAGGCGAGGCCCATCGTCCGCAGCAACTGCGTGTCGATTACGCCATCAACGGGCAGACCGTTGTTCCGCTCGAACGCGCGAATCGCTGACCGCGTTCCATCGCCGATCACGCCATCGATGGCGCCGTGGTAATATCCGCCGCGCGCGAGCCGCCGCTGGACCGCAGCCACGGTCGCATCATCCGTGATGCCTTTGTCATACACGGTGTAGCGCTGCGTGTACGGCGTGTAATACCCATAGCCGTACGGATAATAGCCATAATACGGGTAACCCCAGCCGTACCCATAATAGGGATAACCGAGGCCGAAGTTAAAATAGACACTCGACCGCGGCCGATAGTAACGATGATGGTTCCAATGGCTCGCCGCGACAGTCGTCGAGCGGGCTATGGAAGGTCGCACGGTTGTTCGCGTCACCGTTTCCGCGACCGCGGATGAGACGGCCATGGCCGCGAAGACGAGCGCGATAAGAAGAAGTTTGGTTGTTTTCATTGTCATTTTCCTCCTCTTAATTGGACGCCGCCGAGCGGAAAAAGTTTCGATTTAATTACGTTGAAACCGAAAATTTTTCGGCCCGTTTTTGGCTCGCTTTCTCTGCGGCGGATTTGGAAGGCTCATCGCCGTGTTACGTCTGCGCTTTGCGTGCTCCCTTCTCGCCGTCGGACTCATCGCGGTCCCAGTTTTCGCGGCGCCCGTTGAGCAGAGCATCAGCACGTCGCGACAATTTATCGTTTACGGAACCAATCTCGCGGTTCGCGGGGCGATTTGCGATTTGGCGGAGCGGACGAAACGCGAATTGCTCACCCTGCTGGACGAGCGTGACGATTGGAAAACGGCAATCGTTATTAACGCCCAGTATCCGCAGGCGAATTTGCCGGAGCTGCCGCAGCTCCGCGTCGATGTCGGACAGACCGGCTTCGGCTGGAAGCTGCAACTCGATCTGGTGGTGAGTTCGCAGATGAGGCGTCCGGAGATTCGGCGTGAAATGTTGAAAGCGTTGCTGCTCGAGATGATGTATCGCGCCCAACCGAGTCTTCCGGCCGGCAGCGCCTACATCTCGCCGCCCGACTGGTTGCTGGATGGAATTCCTTCCGACCAATCCGATCTGGCCAGGGACCGAATCGCCAGCGTGTTGGCGCTGCCCGCCACAGCAAACACGATCGTTCCGCTGGAAAAATTTCTGGCACAACGTCCTGGATTGCTGGATGCGGCGGGCCAGACGCTCTGCCGCGCGTATTCGTTTGCCCTGGTCGATTTGCTCCGGGGGATGCCTGACGGGCCACGCCGTCTCGCTCGATTTGTTGCCGATCTGCCGGTTGCTTCGAACGATCCAATAGCTGAGCTGGAAAATCATTTCCCCGGAGTTTTCGATGCTGGGACGAGGGAGAAAACCTGGGCGAAACAAATAGCCCGTCTTTCAACAGCCCAGCCCTATCAGCTGCTGGGAACGGAGGAAACAGAGCGGCTGTTGAGTGAAAAACTGCGGATCGTGATTTCCGAGCGCGGTCCCGAAAAAAGTTATGAGTTGGACCAGTTCGCGACTTTCCTGAAATCCCGGTCGGCCAAAAGTGCTCTTGCGGCGGCGGCCCGCGATTTGAGCGCGCTGGCGACACGCGCGAATCCCATTTACGCGCCAATCGTTGCAGATTATGCGGACATCGCCGCGCGTCTGGTTCGAGGAAAAACTAGCGGGCTCGCGCGCCGCCTCGAACGCTTGCGGTCCACGCGCGAAAACATCACGACGCAAATGCGTCAGATCGACGATTACCTGAATTGGTTCGAGGCGACGAATCTGGCGGGTCCGAGCGGAGAATTCGCCGATTACATGCAGGCGGCCGAACGAGCGGCACAACCTGAGCGAACGAAACGCGATCCGATTTCAGTTTACCTCGACGTGCTGGAAACGCAGTTCGAGAACTAGAGCGCGGCATTCAACCAGTCGTTAGGCGAAAAAAAATTCCGCCGACGGGCGCTCATTCGAGGCGTGATTTGCGAAGAGTATCCGGACACAGAAAGGAAAAAAGGGATACGAAATTAAAAGAGAAAATCGAGGAACAGGCGGCGTCCGGTTACATTTTGTTGTGGCTTCTGGGAATGCCGATTCCGGTTTTGCTTTTGTTTTTTCTGTTACGCGGCTGCACCTAGAAGCTGGGTATTTAAGCGGTTGCGGATTGCTCCGCTGCGGGAAGTCGGTTACTGAGACCGGCGATGACTCAGCCGGTGGTGGATCGTTACGATTTTGCGAGCGATAACACCGCCGGCATTTGTCCTCAGGCCTGGAGCGCCCTCACGGAAGCGAATGTCGGCACGGACATTTCCTACGGCGATGACCGGTGGACTCGACGGGTCGTCGAGCGCGTGCGCGAGATTTTCGAGAAGGAGTGCGAAGTTTTTCTCATCTTCAACGGCACTGCGGCGAACGCACTCGCGCTTGCGCATTTGTGCCGCTCTTACCATGGCGTGATTTGCCACGAACGCGCGCACAGCCAAACCGACGAATGTGGCGCGCCCGAATTTTTTTCCGGCGGCGCGAAACTCATTCCGACAGCCGGCGAAAACGGAAAACTGGAGTTGAGCAGTGTCGCCGCTGCTCTCGCGCGGCATCCTGACGTTCACTCGTCGAAACTGCGGGCGCTAAGCCTGACCCAAGCCACTGAGTTCGGCACCCTCTATCAACGCGGCGAAATCGAGACGATCTGTGAATTTGCGCGCGCACATTCGTTGCTGGTTCACATGGACGGCGCGCGGTTCGCGAACGCGGTCGCGGCTTTGAACTGCGCGCCGAAATCGATCACGTGGGAAATTGGCGTTGATGTCCTTTGTTTCGGCGGAACGAAGAACGGAACCGCCGCGGGCGAGCTGGTGATTTTTTTCAACCCGGCGCTGGCCTCCGAATTCGATTACCGCGCCAAGCAAGGCGGCCAGCTCGCGTCCAAGATGCGCTTTCTCGCGGCGCCCTGGAGCGGGTTGCTCCGCGACGACGCGTGGGTTGAAAACGCGCGTCACGCCAATCGCTGCGCGAAACTGCTCGCGGAAAAATTGGCGCCCGTGTTGGGCACCGAACCGGTTTTTCCCGTGGAAGCGAGCGCGGTTTTCTTCCACCTCGCGGACTCACTAGCCACCGCTCTGCACCAACGCGGCTGGCACTTCTACAAATTCGTCGAGCCCGACGTGCATCGCTTCATGTGTGCGTGGTCGACGACGGAAGAGCAGATCGATGACTTTGTTGCCGATGTGAGGAATTCTCTGGCGACAACTAAAATGGCGCATAAAAGTAGGGCGTGAAACGCGTCGGACTCTGGGTGGTGGCGCTGGCTGCGTTCGGCGGTTGCCGCGCGGCCCACGACGTTGCGGTCACTTCCTTCCACGTGATCGACGCGCCGGCGAACTACGTCAGGCATCATATCGACGGCGACACGCAGACCACTACGACGACCACGGCGAGTTCGGACGCGGTCACCACGCCAGGCCGGAACGTCACGCCGGCCCCGACGACGACGGAACGGCGAACCACCACGAGCAAACCCAGTCCGAGCCCAAATTCTTCGCCGTCCACGAT
>DATILK010000099.1:0-3088 GCA_035476555.1 Chthoniobacterales bacterium
CAGGCGGTGTTCGTGCCGACGGCGAATTCGCCGACGCGGTTGCTGTTTTCGTCCGTGCTCGTGTAAGCGCGAAACTCTTCGAGCAGCTCCCTGTTGTCGCATTGCAAATCGCGGATCCGGTTCTCCAAGATCTCAATCCGCAACGGCGTTTCCTGGAGGTCGCCGTACTTCGCACAAAGATAATCGCCCACCACGCCATCGACTACGAAGACGCCGTGCGAATTCGCCGGCGACGTGAAAATTTCGCCGCCGGGCAGGTTGCCCCATTTCTCCGGTGTGATGATCCCGCTGGTCTTCAGCCATTTTAGGTTCGGCGAAAACTCCGCTTCGTAATCTGTGCCGGCCGGCGTTTTGCATTTGATGCGCTTCGCTGCGCGAGCGCGCTCGACGAGCCGCTGACTTAGCGCATCGACCGCGCGAAAATCCGCGCGCATGCCTTCGAGCATGATCTGGCGAGTGATGTTCACCATGTGCCCGTGCCGGATGTGCTTCTTGTTCACGACATCGCTCATCTGCATCCGCGAACGCAATTCGCCGCGCTGGGTTTGCGCGCAAAAAATACTGACCTGCGATTCCGCGAGATCTTCCAGGATCAACGCCGGCATGTCTGTCAGCGGCCGCTCCGCATGTTCTTCCAAAACAAAAACCGAATGTTGCGCGCCGACTTCTTCCACTTCGGATTGGAGCGCGGCCGCAATGTCGCGCGTTTCTTCGTCGGTGATAATCGTGATCCGTTCGTCCGGTTTCAGTCGCAGGCAATCGCGAATGGCGTTGCGTGCGCCGGGCTGAAGTTCGGGATCGAGCGTTATGGTGTGGGCGCGGTCAGGCATGGCTTAAGAAGCGGTCAGCATTACGCGAAATTTATGGCGAGGCAATGCATGATCGGCGAGCCAAATCGCGCTAGGCGGGCACTGTGGACGCGTTGTCGACTTTCAATCCTTCGTAAGTCTCCGCGACGATCTGATCGACGACCGCTTTCATGTCGTTCGTGCGATGAAACACTTCGAGCTGCCGGTCCGCGCCGGTCCCTTCGCGCATGATCCGCTCGATGTGCGCCATTTCGCGTTTGCTTCCGAGCTCGTCTACTTCGGTCGCCACGAATTCCAGAAGCTCGTTGAGCAAACTGCGCGTCTCGACTTCGGTTTCGCGGCCGAAATCGATCAGCTTTCCCTCGATGCCGTAACGCGAGGCGCGCCAGCGATTTTCGTCGAGCAACCGCCGTCGATAAACGCGGAAGGTCGTGTTGTGCCGGAGAAGTTTGTAAAGTTTCGCGATCACGGCCTGGATCAACGCGGCGATGGCGAGAGTATCGTCCACTCGCGATTGCGCATCGCAGACGCGCA
Source organism: Chthoniobacterales bacterium (assembly GCA_035476555.1). GTDB lineage: Bacteria > Verrucomicrobiota > Verrucomicrobiia > Chthoniobacterales > UBA10450 > AV80. Next base: position 1,344 of record DATILK010000099.1, read on the forward strand.
TTTCCAGCGTGTCAAAAAACGGGTGAAGCCGAATGTCCCACCAGATTTTTTTTGGATTATCGATGCAGCCGGTTTTGACCAGCAGCTTGCAGAAATCCTCGTACTCGGAGAGCGACTCGAACGCGTCCGGAATTCCCGTGCGCGGAAAACGTTCGAACACTTTAAGCCGGTAACCTTTCAGCCCGGTATCCTGCCCTACCCAAAACGGCGAGTTGACCGAGAGCGCGTAAATGTGCGGCAAAAAATAACGCACCTGGTTCATCACGTGAATGGCCGACTCTCGGTTCGGAATTCCGACGTGGACGTGGAGCCCGAAAATGAGGTTCGCCCGGGCCAGCCGCTGCATGTCCTTCACGATTTGCTTGTAGCGTTCGCCTTCGGTGATCAGCTGGTCGTGCCAATTCGAAAACGGATGGGTGCCGCAGGACGCTATCCGCAGGTTCGCCTTGTTCGCCAGCGACGCGAGTTTGCTGCGCAGCTCCACCACATGCTCGCGCGCGTTCTCGACCGAAGTGCAAATCTCCGTGCCGAGCTCGACCACCGACTGGTGCATCTCCGGTTTGATCTGTTCTTTGAGCAGAACTTTGCCGCCCTCCAGAATCTCCTGAATGTGCGAGCGCAACTCGCGCGTCTCCGGATCGACGATCGCGAATTCCTCTTCGATCCCGAGCGTGAAAGTATGGTTCGTGGCGGGCATTATCTGAACAACCATCAACCCGGGAGCCGGCGCAAGTGCGTCCGGGCGATTGGGTCAATCGCCCCTACCTAAGGCGGTCTAGCAGGTAGGGGCGGTTCACCAAACCGCCCGCCTGTTTCGCGCGAAGCAGCAGATTTTTTTCTTACGCCAAATCGCCTAGCGATTTCCGCATCACCGCGGCCTGCATGAACTTGCCCCAGCTCAGATTATCGCGGCCGGGCTGGTGCTCTTTCGCTTTGCGGATCGCCATATCCGAAACGGCGTCAACGACCCATTCGAAATTCGCCTGGCCCACACTGGCGGCTTCGGCATCGGGCGCGGGATTACAGAAATCGATCGCCACCGGAACGCCGTCGCGGATCGCGAACTCAACCGTGTTGAGATCGTAGCCGAGGTATTGATTCAACTGAAGCACGCCCCATTCGACGGCGTTGAGAATTTCCTTCGGCGCCGACCATTCCGTCTGGTAACGCAGATGATAGGGATGGCGCGGCTCGTAAGGCATGATCCGCACGTTGCGCTGATCGATCGAGTAACAACGGAAGTACATGTCGAACTTCACTTCCTCCTGCAACATCATCACGAGCTGGCCGGTCTCGGAATAGGCGCGGAAAAATTCTTCGGAATTGTGGAGCCGATAAACATTCTTCCAGCCGCCGCCCGCGAACGGTTTGAAAAACGCGGGCCAGCCGACGTACTCGAAAATGCCTTCCCAATCGAGCGGATAGGCAAGATTGCGGAACGAGCTGTCTTTCGTGTCCGGCGGCAAATCGTGCGATGGCAACAGCACCGTTTTCGGAACCGCGACACCGATCTTCGTAGCCAGCGCGTTGTTGAAAAATTTTTCGTCGGCGCTCCACCAAAACGGATTGTTCACCACCGCGCAGCCGGTGAGCGCCTCGTTTTTGAGCCAGGCGCGATAGAAGGGCACGTCCTGCGAGATGCGATCGATCACCACGTCGTACCCGCACGGCTCGCCCTGGATCACTTTGTCGATCTTGACAAACTCGGCCACGATGTCTTTGGCGCCGGTTTTTTGATTCACCCG
>DATILK010000100.1:0-3021 GCA_035476555.1 Chthoniobacterales bacterium
GCCGCCCCAGGTGGAAAAAACGAGCATCGGCGCCGACGCCGCGGCGGCCACGAGGCCGAGCAATGCTTTCGAACCCGTCAGTTGATAGACCAGCCAGCCTTGCGCGGTCGTCGTCATCCACGTGCCGGTGAATGAGATCAACTGGCCGGTAAAGAACAGACGGAAATTCCGATGCTTGAGGGCCGAGAAAGTTTTGCGGAACGAAACTCCGCCGGTGGCAACTCGACGTGGACGACCAGTCTGGTCTTCCGGCACGTTGGAAATGCCGGCAGCGGGAGCCCGAAGATCGGAAGTCAGAAGGTCAGACATTGAAACGAGCGGAAAGAGGGAACATCGGCGGGCCGAGCGCGGCTTCAAACCGGCAAAATTTATTTGGTTGGCGCGGGAGCAGCTTTCTTCGGGAGCATGCGCTCGATTTTCTGGTGCGCGCTGGGAATAGCGTTAATTGCGATGCCGAACGCCGAAGCTCGGCGGGTCCGTCACAAACCGCCCACGCCGTTTTCGGTGGCGCTGCAACCGTTCCGATTGACGCGTTCGGTCATTCACGCCGTGGCGGATCCGGTCGTTCATAACGCGCCGCGAATTCTGGCGGCGACCGCGGTGGCGCCGATCAAGGTGGCTTACTATGCGCCGCGGCGACTGAAGCCGAGACCGCCGCGCGGCGCAGAAGAAATTTACCAAACCGAAGCGGATGAGGAATCGGATGCAAAACCGATTCGCGTGGCCTACTCACCGTCCGGCCGCACGCAGACAGCACCGCCGCGCGCGCAGGAATACGATCAGGACCAAGAGCAGGGACAAGAAATCGGCCGAGTCGAACAACGCGGCGATCGGCCGACGGTTTCGGGAAGTCGCGCCGTTTTGCGAGGTGGCGTCGCTTATGCGCCGTCACATGCGCCACAGGGCGTCAAGAACGCGATCTGGGCCGCGAACACGTTACGCCGCAAACCCTATATCTGGGGCGGCGGCCACGGTTCGTTCAACGATCGCGGGTATGATTGCTCGGGCACTGTTTCTTTCGCGCTCCATGGCGCGGGCGTTTTGAATTCACCGCTGCCTTCCAGCGACTTGATGCGGTTCGGCGAAAACGGTCGCGGCCGATGGATGACAATTTATTCGCGCTCGGGACACACGTTTGCGGTGATTGCCGGGTTGCGTCTCGATACGACCGATCTCGGCAGAGGCGGCGATGTCGGCCCGCGCTGGTACGATTACAGTCGGGACACGAGCGGCTACGTCGCGCGGCATCCGGTCGGGATGTAAGCCGCGGACAGCTACGCAACAATGCGCTCCGCGGCGGGGACGGGCGCAGGAGTTGACGTCAACCGCGACGATTTCGCACTGCGATAACGCCAGATCGCAAAGCCGACGAAGAGCAGATCGGCGACTACGCCGCTGACGACATAGGTCTCGCCGCCGATCCCGAAGCCGTAGCTGTGCAGCCCTTTTCCTAGCACGAAGTTCACGCCGTACCACGCCATCATGACGGCGAGAAAACAAACAACGCTAGCTACAACCAAACCGAACTGGGTCCACCAGCCGGCGAGACGGCCGTGCAGAGTCAGGATGTAACAAAGCAGCGCGATGAGCGCCCAGGTTTCTTTCGGGTCCCAACCCCAGAACCGGCCCCAGGAATAATTCGCCCAGACGCCGCCAAGAATTGTTCCCGCCGCGAGCAAGATTACGCCGAGTTGAAGAACGCGGTACAACCAGAAGTGCATCGGTTGATCGGCGCGCGCTGCAACCGGATTGCGCGCGTAACGCCAAAGCAAAATGTGGCCGAACCCCATCGCGAGCGCGAAGGCAGCGTAGCTCAGCGTGATCGTGAGGACGTGGATCGTGAGCCAGAAGTTATCGCGCAAAACAGGCACCAGCGGATCGATGCTGGAAGGCATCGCGATCGGCATTTGATGAACGAGCAACAGCGCGACGAGCGACATCGGTAATGCGGCAAGCAAGTAGACCGTCGTCCGATACCGGAGGAAAAAAATAATGCCGAAGAACGAGACGGCGAACGAGACCCAGATGATGGACTCATACATGTTCGTCACCGGCGGGCGGCCGGCGATCAGGCAACGCATCACGATTCCGCTGGCGTGAAAGAGCAGGCCGACGATCGCAATAGCGAGACCGGTTAGTTTGATCCAGCCGCCCTTGCCCCGCATCGATGCGATCGCAAGGAGAACAAGCGCGACACCGTACGACCATGCGGCGCGATAGAAGGCGTCCCAATGATTATAAAAATATTCGAGGCGGAGCTGCGATTCGTTTGGATAAATCTTCGTGCTCAGCTGCCGCAGATTTTCGCGCAACTGGTTCCCGGCGCGGCTCAAGGTGAACGAGTCGCCTTTCACGTAGGCGTTCGCCATCGTTTGCAGTTGGGTCTGCACGGGCGTGAACTGTTCCTCTTTATAATATTGCGCGTACGCCGGCGGAACCAGCCACGCGTCGGTCGCTTTTTCTGGCGCCGGCACGAGGAGAAACGCGCTGCCGTTCATGACGTTCGCGAAAAGGCCGAGTCGCTCGGTTACGTTCATCACTTCGCTTTGCAGGCGATCAAGCGGCTTCTCGGCTTTGCGCAGGGCGTGAGCCTGGCTGGCCAGCGCGTTCAATTCCGGCAGCGCCGATAATTGCGCAAAGGAAAAACGCTTTTTCGTTTTATCGAGCCCCAGCCGCTCGACTAACTGGCCTAACGAGACCAAAATCATCGGCTCGTTTTTCCAATCGTGGGTATCGAGCAGCATCGAGAGGAGAAAATCGTTCGCCTGCCAGGTGCGTGCGCCCGAGCTGTAAGTCGAGCGGCCGGTGAGCTTGATGAGGGTCTCGCGCGCGAAGGTGTCGACCGGTTTGCGTCGGCCACCATCCTGGATGGCGATCAATCCGAATTGTTTGAAATCGAGCGATGACGTGTCGGCCGCCGGCATGTCGGCCTGTTGGGCCAGACAAACGCCGCTCAAAAAAAGGCTGAGCGCGGCAACAAAAAAGCGGGATCGCATAGCTGGGACTGGGGGAGTAATGCTA
>DATILK010000101.1:0-3421 GCA_035476555.1 Chthoniobacterales bacterium
ACGTTTGTGTTTTGCGTGGCCGGCACCGTGGTCTTCGCGCTCGGACCGGCGCTCAAGCTCTCGCGCAACAGCGTGATCGGCGACCTGAAGGAACACGCGGGTGACGATGTGGTCCGGCGCCGGTGGCGTTTTCTGCCGCGCAATCCGCTCGTGGTGGTGCAAATCGCGTTCTCGCTCGCGCTCCTCACGGCGGCGGCGTTGTTCATTCGCGGCGCGAACAAAGCAGCCCGGCTCGAGACGGGATTGCACGTGGAGAACGATCTTCTTCTCGAAGTGGATGCGAGCCTGGGTGGGTTCGATCCGCAACGCGCGGATCAGCTTTATCGCACCTTGAACGACCGGCTCGCGGCTCTTCCCGGCGTCCAGCACGTGAGCATTTCGGCGACGGCGCCGTTCGGCGTGCTCTCGCTCGCACGTGCCATCCAGCGCGCGGGAATGCACGTGGGCAAGGATGACAAGCCGGGCACGGCCGCAGAAGGACTCGCCTATAGTTCCCGCTACATCAGCATCGGCGCCGATTATTTCAGCACGATGGGAATCCCGCTCCTGCGCGGCCGGACTTTCACTGTCGCGGAAGCAACCCAGCCTAATGCTCCGGCGGTGGCCATCATTGACGAAGCGCTCGCCAAAAAAATGTGGCCCGACGGCGACGCACTCGGCCAGCAGATTCAGTTCGCGTCCGACGCCGCGCCGCGGGCCAAACGCGATGACGGCGGAAACAGCATGGGCATCCAGCAGGGCGGCAAGAGCAACCTTAAAGAGGAGGAACCGATCCAGGTGGTCGGCATCGCCGCCGTCACGCGCGGCAACGTGCTGGAGAAGAGTCCGCGCGGCACGGTCTACCTGCCGTTCGCGCGTGGATTCCAGAACAACGTGTTTTTCTTCATTCAGTTTTCGAAATTGAATTCGGCGACCGTCCCGGACATGGCGGACGCCATCCGGCGCGCAGTGCGCGAAACTGATCCGACGTTGCCGATTCTCGGGCTAAAAACTTTTCCGCAACATCTCGATGCGAACATGCAGATCTGGATTATTCGCAGCGGGGCGACGCTCTTCTCCGTGTTCGGGGGGCTGGCGCTGGTGCTCGCGATCGTCGGGGTTTATGGCGTCAAAGCGTACTCGGTGGCGCGGCGGACGCGCGAGATCGGGATCCGGATGGCGCTGGGCGCGCGACCGAACGGCGTGCAATGGATGATTGTGCGGGAAGGGATCGTGATGGTGGCCGGTGGCGTCGTGATCGGATTATTGCTGGCGGCGGCGACCGGAAAATTACTTTCCGGGATGTTGTATCAAGTCGGTGCGCTGGATCCGATTGCGTTCTCGACCGCGCCGCTAATTCTGGGCGCCGCTACTTTGGTGGCAACCTGGCTGCCCGCGCGGCGAGCGACGCGGATCAGTCCCATGACCGCGCTGCGGACGGAGTAGTTGTAGCGACGGCGCTCCGTCGCTACTTGCCTGAAGACGCGATCCTCGCGCGCGCGTACTGCAAATTGTTTCGCGCCAATTCGAAATCTGGCTTGTAACGCAAGGCTTGTTCGCACGCGGGGACGGCCTCCTCGTATCGCCCCAGCTGATTCAAAGCGGCGCCGATGTTGTTCCAAGCCTCGGGATAGTCAGGTCGAATCGCCAAGGCGCGACGACACGCCGCGATCGCGTCTTCGTAATGCTGTTCGCGGTATAAGCGAAGGCTGAGAGCAAGCATCGATTCCGCAGTCTCGGCCGCGCCCCCATCGGTCGTGAACCGTTCAGCTTGCTTGAGCGCATCGCGAGCGCGGGCGTCAATCGGTGCCAACTCCAGCGCTTTACGGAGCAGAGGTAACGCTTCGCGCGCGCGCGATTGCGACAACAACCATCGGCCGTAATAAGAATAGCAATCCGGGTTGGCTGGTCCGAGTCGGAGCGCCTTCTTAAAATGTTGTTCGGCCAAGCGTGCGTGACCGGCCGCGCCTTCCGCAACGCCAAGGTTCACAAAAAGGACGGGATAAAATGGGACCAAAGCCTGCGCGCGATGGAAATATTCGAGGGCACCCGAAAGATCGCCCTTGGCCATCAGGGTGTTGCCGTAATTCATCAGCGCGCGTCCGTTGTTAGGACTCTTAAGTGTCACGTCGCGCCAAAGCGTTTCCTCTGTCCGCCACACCTTGTTTCTCTGAAACGTAGCGTAGGCATTTACGCACAGGAACGATGCCACGAGGCATGCGACGCCGATCTTTGGCGCCGGGCGTAGCAATGAAACGCTGCTCAACAAGAGCGCTGCCGCCCCTGCGATCGCAATGACAAGTCCTAGATAAGGCAAAAACGTCCGATGATCGTTCATCACTTCGGCAAGCGGAAAGAGCGACGTTGGCAGGAATGCGATGAAAAACCAAAGCAGGCCAAAACCAATCACTCGCGTTCCTTTATAGCACGCGGCGAAGGTCGCTGTGGTTAGGAACACGACGAGGAATGCGAGCCCGATCCAAAAACGCGGATCATCCATCGTTGAGAGTGGATTGAGGTCGTAGTCCGCGGAGAGATTGGCCGGCCAGAAGAATGTCTTGAAATAAAGCAGCGCAACGTACGGCTGCGTGATCAAATATGCTTTGGCGCTCGCCGCGCCGGCGATCCAACTGTGAGGAGTCATTCTTTGGACCAAGAACAGAACCGCTCCGCAAATTACGAAAGGCAATGCCACTTCAAGAATGCGGCGGGAGATGCGCTGCTCTGATCCATTCCTCTCCGGAAATAACCAGGCATAGACGCCGAACAAAACCGCGAAGATCGCCGCGGGCGGCTTGGCCAGGACGGCGATCGCGGCCGGGAGCACGTAGATGTAGGACCGCCGAAGAGCAGGAAAACCGAGGTAGATCGCGAACGATCCCACGACGCCAAGAGCACAGATGATCTCGGCAGACGCGATGAGGTAGTTGACCGTGTCCGCGTTCGCGGGATGGAGACCGTAAACCCCCGCTGCCGCGATCGCGATCCATCGATTGTTAGTCAAACGATCGATGACAAACGCGAGCAGGAAGACGAGCGCGGCGAAAAGTCCGAAGCTTGATAAGTGAAACCAGAATGGGTGAAGGCCATTGCCGAGTTTGTAGTCGATCGCAAGTAACGTCGTGACAAGCGGACGATAGGATTGGTTACTGGGCAGAGTGCTAAACGTCGTGGCGTCGACAAAAAACCGCGGAACATTCCGCAGGTCCCGGATCGCGGCATTGTTTTCGATCGTGTGCGCGTCGTCGAAGTGAAAGCTGTTTTGAAAGTGATTCGAGTAAGCCGCGAGCAGAATTGCGCCGAGTAATCCTGCGGCCAGCGTCGTCGACATCGAAGGTCGGCGAAGCCGGGTAAATTCAGCGTCGCCCACGGAGCGGCCGATCGACCTCAAACGTTAGGGCAAGGCCGGAGCTGGAGGCAGGAAGCTAACGATTACTTCGTC
>DATILK010000102.1:0-11951 GCA_035476555.1 Chthoniobacterales bacterium
GCGCAATGGAGCAGAGCGACGTCAAACGCATCGCCGCCATCAATGACCTGACGGATACAGCTACCATCGCTCACTTGCTCAAATGGGACTCGGTCCATGGAAAATTCGATGGCGAGATAGGCCACGATCCCCAAAACATCATCGTCCGCGGGCACAAGATTAAGGTGTTGAAGGAACGCGATCCCGGCAATTTGCCCTGGAAAGATCTGGGCGTGGATGTCGTCCTCGAATCGACCGGTTTTTTCACGAGCCGCGACAAAGCGGAGCTTCATCTCACGAAGGGCGGCGCCAAACGCGTCCTGATCAGCGCGCCGGCGAAAAGCCCGGACCTGACTCTCTGCATGGGGATCAACGACGAACTTTATGATGCGAGCAAACACTTCATCATTTCAAACGCGAGCTGCACCACGAACTGTCTCGCGTCGATGGCGAAAGTGTTGCACGACAATTTCGGGGTCGTGAACGGCTTCATGAGCACGATCCACAGCTACACGAACGACCAGCGCATCCTCGATCTGCCCCATGAAGATTTGCGGCGGGCGCGGGCCGGTGCGGTCAGCATTATCCCGTCGAGCACGGGCGCGGCGAAAGCGATCGGCGAAGTGATTCCGGCGTTGAACGGGAAACTGAACGGCGGCGCGTTCCGCGTTCCCACGCCGGACGGTTCCGTGACCGATTTCACCGCGATCGTTGAGAAGGAGGCGTCGGTCGACTCGATCAATAACGCGTTCAAGGAAGCTGCCGCGAGCAAGCGTTACAAAGGCATTCTTGAATACAGCGACGAACCGCTGGTCTCGATCGACATCGTCGGCAACCCGCACTCCTGCATCTTCGACAGCAAACTGACGATGACCCACGGCGGGAAGTTCGTGAAGATCGTCGGTTGGTACGACAACGAGTGGGGCTACAGCAATCGCTGCGTTCAGATGCTGGAGTTACTGGGGAAATAGGGTCGACAAATGGAGTGATGGAGTAGTGGAGTAATGATTTCCTTATTCCACCACTCCATTACTCCACCACTCCATTACTCCAATGAGTAAGCTTACCCTTCGTGATCTCGATGTGCACGGGAAGCGGGTGCTCGTCCGCGTGGACTTCAACGTGCCAACGGAAGACCGCGATGGAAAAATCGCGATCACGGACGACACCCGAATCCGGGAAAGCTTGCCGACGATCAAGTATCTTAGGGAGCAAGGCGCGAAGACGATCCTGATGGCGCATTTCGGGCGGCCGAAAGGAAAACCGGTCGAAAAATATTCGCTGCGGCCGGTGGGCGATTATTTGCACACGCTGATCGATCATCCGGTCGCGTTCAGTCACGAAACGATCGGTGAAATTCCCGAAGCGATCATTCGCGACATGAAAGAAGGCGATGTGACGTTGCTCGAGAACGTGCGCTTTCACGCAGGCGAAGAAGCGAACGATCCAAAATTCGCCGAAGCGCTGGCGCAGCTCGGTGATGTCTATGTGAACGACGCGTTCGGCGCCGCCCATCGCGCGCACGCCAGCACGGCGGGCATTACGAAGTTTGTGAAGCAATCGGCGATGGGATTTCTGATGGAAAAGGAAATCCAATATTTGTCCCACGAGCTGGCGAATCCGGCGAAGCCGTTCCTGGTCATCCTTGGCGGATCGAAAGTGTCGGACAAAATCGGCGTCATCAAAGCGCTGATGGAAAAGTCCGACACGATTTTGATTGGCGGGGCGATGGCGAACACGTTTTGGAAAGCGCAGGGCGTTCCGATCGGCGCGAGTCGCGTGGAAGCGGACAAGCTCGATCTGGCGCGGGAGATTTTGGATTTGGCGATGGAGAAAGGTGTCCGTTTCCTCTTGCCGGTCGATTCGATTGAGACCCAAAAAGTCGAACCCGGTTCGCCGGGTCGAAACACCAGCCGAGTCACGACCGATCACGGAATCACCGACGGCTGGCACGCGGTCGACATCGGCCACGCCACGATCAGTCTCTACGAGGACGAGATTGCGAAGGCGAAAACGATTTTGTGGAATGGACCGGTGGGCGTTTTTGAAATTCCGGCGTTCGCCACCGGCACCATTGCGATCGCGGAAGCATTGGCCCGTTCGAAGGCAACGACAATCATCGGCGGCGGCGATTCCGTGACGGCGGTGAAACAGGCTGGGCTCGGCGATAAGATGACGTTCATTTCCACGGGCGGCGGTGCGTCGCTGGAGCTGCTCGAGGGCAAGGAGCTGCCGGGTATCGCGGCGTTGAGCGAGAAGTCCTGAGCACGATTAAGAAGAACATCGTTTGCGTTTGCGTCTCGCTGGCGGCCTTCATCGCGACGAGTGCCATCATTCACGCGGTCCTGCCGCCGCTCATTCCCAAGGGCGTCGCCGCGAAACTCGAGTTTTTCGCTCAGCACAAGGACGAGTTCGATACGCTGCTCGTCGGGACCAGCAGCATTTATTACTCGGTCTCACCAGAGATTTTCGATCGAACCACGCGCGAGAACGGTCTTCCGACGCACACCTTCAATTTCGGCATCGACGCGATGCATCCGCCGGAAAATTTCTACGTGCTCGACCAAATTCTGAAAACGCAGCCGCGCCATTTGAAGTGGCTTTTTCTAGAGACGGCCAATGTGGAAACGAAATTGCACAAGGTAATGGGGACCGAGCGAGCCGTTTACTGGCACGATTGGCCGCGCACCGCTATGACGCTGCGAAAGGCCCTCAACCCTCGCGGCGACGACAGGTGGTACATTAAAGTTTCCCGCCTCTGGGTGGCGCGCCGCGATCTCGCCACGCATCTCACACTTTTCGCGCAGCGCTTTGCAAACGTCGGCCGCGGAGCCGACCTTCTATTTCCGCAGGATCGCAAAGCTGAGGCGGCTCTCGAGCTCGGGCCGAAGGGCGACGGGTATCGCCTGGCTGGATACGCCATGACGCCAGAGGACGCGGCCAGTTTTCAAAAAAGACTTTCCGATGAGATCGCGCACGCGCGACCGAATCCGTTGGATCCCTGTGCGGATGAAACGTATCGCCGTTACGCCACGCGTCTGCGCGAGATCGGCGTCGCCACGATTTTCGTAGTTCCACCGCTCATCTTTCAGTCACCAATCAGTTTTCGGCAGTCGCCAGCGGGACCGCTTCTTTTATTCAACGACGCGAAAACCTATCCGATGCTTTTCGACACGAAGGTGCGCATCGATGACGCCCATCTGACGAGAGAAGGCGCGGAAGAATTTACTCGCCTGCTCGCGAAGGAATTTGTGCGCCACGTGCGCCAACCATAACGGCGCATGCTTTTCGTTGAGTTCCGGTTCTTCTGGTTTTTTCTCGCGGTCTTCGCGGTCTACTGGTCGCTCCGCGAAAACCGGTCGCGCAAAATCTGGCTGCTGGTTTGCAGTTATTTCTTTTACGCCTGCTGGAACTGGAAATTTCTTTTCCTGATCATGGCGTCGAGTGCGCTCGACTATTTGGTCGGCTCGATGCTGGCGCGCACAGACGATCCGCGGAAGCGGCGTGGCTGGTTGATCCTGAGCCTGACGGCGAACCTCGGCACGATCGCGTTCTTCAAGTATTACAATTTCTTTATCACTTCGGCCGCGGCAACGCTCGCCTGGCTCGGTCTGCCGGCGAGCTTGCACACGTTGGACATCGTTATTCCGGTGGGCGTGAGCTTCTACACGTTTCACTCGATGAGTTACACGATCGACGTTTACCGGCGGAAACTGGAGCCGGTCCGCAGTCTGCTCGATCTCGCGTGCTTCATCGGGTTTTTTCCGCAGATGGTGGCAGGCCCGATCGTGCGCGCGTCGCAATTCCTCCCGCAACTGCGAAGCATTCGCCGGTTCGCCGAGGTCGATGCGCGCGGCGCTCTCGTTTTGTTCCTCACCGGTTTCATCAAGAAGGCGTGCATCGCGGATGCGGTCGCGCCCTTCGTGGATCGTTACTTCGATGCGCCCTGGAATTTTACAACGGCGAGCGCGTGGGTCGCGGTCCTGTTCTACGCGATCCAGATCTATTGCGATTTTTCCGGCTACACCGACATGGCGATCGCGACCGCCGGTTTGCTCGGTTACCAATTGCCGGTCAATTTTCGTTTTCCCTATTTCGCTGCGAACATTTCCGACTTCTGGCATCGCTGGCACATCAGTCTCTCGAGCTGGTTGCGCGATTATCTTTACATCCCGCTCGGGGGAAATCGCGGGCCGGCCTGGTTCGTTTATCGCAACATCATGATCACGATGTTGCTCGGTGGCCTCTGGCACGGCGGCGCCTGGACGTTCGTGATCTGGGGCGGGTTACACGGGCTGGCGCTGATCGTGCATCGCGCGTGGACGAAGCGCAAAGAGCCGCTGCCGGCCGTCCGGGAAACAGAAAAACATTCGCCGCCGAAAGGACCGCAATCGTTCGCCGCCTGGTTCGCCTGGGCGCTAACGATGTATTGGATCTGTGTCGCGTGGATATTTTTTCGGGCCGTCGATCTCGCGCATGCGCGTCCCGCGCTGCGCAGCTTTGTGTTTTTACCGGGCGGCGGCACTCAGGATCTCGGCACGTGGATGCTTTGGATCGTGGTCGCGCTTGGATTTGTGCACTGGCTGAATTCGCGCGGAATCTTTTCAACCTGGTGGCGCCGGCCTCCCACTCCGGCTTTCGCCGCCGGATACGGTTGCGCCTTCGCGCTCGTGCTCTTATTTATCCCGCCGCACTACGCGCCCTTCATTTATTTCCAATTCTAGAAGCCATTTCCCATGAGAAAGAAAATCGTCGCCGCGAATTGGAAGATGAACATGACCCAGGGCGAGGCCACCGCTTTTGTCTCCACGTTTCTTCTCGAAGTAAGCGAGTCCCGCGATGTCGAGATCGTGATCGTGCCGCCATTCACCGCGATCGCGGCCGTGAATGCGGCGCTTGAGAATGCGCAACACGTCAAGGTCGGCGCGCAGAATATGCACTGGGAACGCGCGGGCGCGTTCACCGGCGAGATTAGTCCCGCGATGTTGCGCGATCTTTTCGTGCGCTATGTCGTGCTCGGGCATAGCGAACGCCGGACCCTGTTTGGCGAGACCGATGAAATCGTGAATCGAAAAGTGCGCGCCGCGCACGAAGCGACGCTGCGTCCGATCCTTTGTGTGGGCGAAAGTCTGGCTCAACGGGAAGCCGGCGACGTGGAGAAAATCCTGAGTACGCAACTCAAAGGCAGTCTCGCCGGCGTCGGCGCGAAAGAATTGCAGGAAACCGTGATCGCTTACGAACCAGTCTGGGCGATCGGGACCGGCAAGACGGCCACCGCGGACCAGGCACAGGAAGCGCACGCGTTTATCCGCTCCGTCCTCGCCGAAATTTCCGACGAAACGACGTCCGAAAAAATCCGGATCCAGTACGGCGGCAGCGTAAAGCCGGACAACGCGCGCCAGCTGATGTCGCAGCCGGACATCGATGGCGCGCTCGTCGGTGGCGCGAGTCTCGATCCGCGAAGCTTCGCGCAAATCGTTCAAGGCGCGGCGGCGCAGTAGCCGGACACGCCCGTCGTTCCCCGCCGAAAACGTGCTTGATCTCGTTTGACGCGATCGCCCAAGATCGGCCGCGCGAGTCGCCAATTGCCAACCCCCTCATTTACCCCAAGCCGTGAATCATGTTTTCATCAGCTACCGCCATGAGAGCGATGCTCATGCGAAACTCGTCCGGACGTTCGCGGAATCATTCGCGACGAAGCTGCCGGTAGTCCTCGATCAACTCTACACCGCCGAGTATCCCGGCGGGCCGGATGGCGGTTGGGCGCCCTGGTGTATTCAACATGCCAAGACCTCGGCCTGCGTGCTCATCGTTTGCTCCAAGGGCTGGTTCGAATCGGCCGAGGGCCAAGGGCCTGTGGGCAGCGGACTCGGCGTGGCTGCAGAAGCGCGGATTTTTCAAAACCAAATCTGGCGCAACAAATCCGACAACGCGCGGATTCGTCTGGTGATTTTGGACGACTTCGACGAGGCGCAGATTCCCGACGAGTACTACGGATGGCAGGTCTTCAAGCCGCTCGCCGACCCGGCGCAGTCAGAGCAGATGCAAAGCTGGATCCGCCAGCGTTTAGCCATGACTTCTTCAAGCGGAAGCCAGGCCGCGAAAATCGTCTACGTGGCGGAATGCAAATACGATTTGAGAACCGAGCGCGCCAATCTCTGCGACGCACTCGTCACCGCTGGTTGGCAAGTGCGACCCGATCCCGCCATGCCGGCCGAAACCCCGGCCGATGATTTGCGGGAGTCGCTCGCGTTTGTCCAGCTCCTGGAATCATATCCGCGCGATGATGGCTCTCATCGCACGCTCCTCGAGCAAGCGCGGCCGCTCATCCCCTGTTTTCGATTTCGTCACGACAAGATTCGTCTCAACGAAGTGGAGGAAAGTCATCGCGCGTTCCTCACCGAACCGGACGTCATTCCGGGAGGCTTCGACGACTTCAAACTAAACCTGATCAAGGAGCTCGAGGCGATTTGGAATAAAAAGCTCGCGCCGTCGCCGTACGCGTCGCGGGACATTCTCGTGCGGGTCGCGATTCGCTCGTCGCAGCCAGAGCCGCTTTGGGACAAGGTTTTTTCGTGGATCGACGCGCAGCCGGGAATGCGCTCAGCGCTGCTCGAGGGGAACGAAAGTTTCAAAGACAAAGACGATCCGGCCGTGCCGTGCCACGGTTTTCTCATCGTTTGCGACAGCGCGGTCGAACAAGGCGTCTTCTCCACCAAGCCAGACCTCGAACAGTGCATGCAGCTTCAGCTCGGTGTGCGCAACGAACGCCGCCCGCCTGTGGGCATTTTGTTTTGCCCGCCGCCGGGCGATCCGAAGTGGCCGCGCCTCGTGCGCGTAACGCCTCCGAAATTGTTTCGCATGGTCGCGAACACGACCGATGAGCTGAAGGCGTTTTTCGAAGAGGTGCGAAAGGTGGCGGCATGACCCAACGGATGGCGCCATATCCGGGGTTGCGTCCGTTTGGGGAAAACGACCGCGCTATTTTCTTCGGTCGCGAGGCGCAAACGGTGTCCGTCCTCGCGTTGCTGGAAGAAAACCAGTTCGTCGCGGTTGTCGGGTCGAGCGGTTCGGGAAAATCGTCGCTCGTTTTGGCCGGCGTTCTCCCCGCGGTGCGGGAAGGATTTCTGCGCAGCACGTCGGATTGGAAAATTGTGGTGTTGAAACCGGGGAGCGACCCCTGTGGAAATCTGGCCCGAGCGCTCGAACGAGAAGGTGTGGAGAATAACGAAATCGTTTCGACGCCAGTCGTTTCGCCAGCGGGATTGGTCGCAAGAACTGAAGGATCGTTCGGCGAAGACCAGCCGCGGACGCTGATCGAGAAGCTGCATGTCGCGGATCGCGCGTTGATCGATTTGGTTACGCCGGCGCGCGGGGCGACGGCCCTGAAAGAAAACCGCGAATCAATCATTGCGCGGGCGACTGAAACGATTCCGTCGGAAGAATTATCCGGCCCGCGACTGCTTATTGTGGTCGATCAATTCGAAGAGATCTTCACTTTTCGCCGCGCGGAAAGCGAGACCGGCGCAAAGAGCACGCGGTTTGCTCCGCGCGATGAAGCGGCGACGTTCGTCCGCCTGCTCCTAACCGCGGCGGCGGATCAGGCTGGAAGGATTGCGGTCGTGATCACGATGCGGTCCGATTTCATCGGGGATTGCGATGCGTTTCTGGAGCTGCCGGAATTAGTGAGCCAATGCCAGTTCCTCGTGCCGCGCTTGAATCGCAGCCAGATGCGGGAAGCGATCGAACGCCCCGGCCAGATCGATGACCTGGGCTACGCGCCGTTTGGATTTGAAGCCGGTTTGGTCAATCGAATCATCGCCGAGGCCGGCGACCGGCTCGACCAGCTTCCTCTCATGCAACATGCGTTGATGCGGATCTGGAAGGAGGCCGGCGGACCGACTGCTGTGCCCGAACGCGGTCTCATCCTCTCTCACCGAGATTACGAGAAGGCGGGCATGATCGCACACGCGCTCTCGGACGATGCCGACCTGGCTTGGAAGAAAGTGAAAGACGACCCAGGCAAGGCCCGGCTCACTCGGCAGCTTTTTTTACTTTTGAGCGACGTGCACCCAGACGGCAAAATCGTTCGCCGCCGGCCGTTGGTCAGTGAAATCCAAACCGTCACCGGGGCGGACATTGCCGCGATCGAGGAAATCGTTCGGCTGTTTCAATCCGAGGATCGCAATTTTCTCGTCCCGCCACTCACAGAGGGCGCCCGCCTGGAACCAGATGATCATCTGGATATCTCTCATGAAGCGCTTCTCCGACAATGGACGGAGTTCGGCAAATGGCTCGCCCAGGAAACGGAATCGAAAACTTGGCTGCAGGATCTTTCCCGGGCGGCCACAGACTTGGACGAGGATCCCAAGACGGAACGGTGGCACGGCAACGATCTGCGCGGCGCCGAGGAATGGATGCGGGATGAGCGTCCGTCTGAAGCATGGGCGCGGCGCCATGGCGTCACGAATTGGGATAGGTGCCTCGCTTTTCTCGAACTAAGCCGCGCCGAGGCGAAAGAATTACAGGAAAAGCAACGAAGAGCAGCTGATCAGGCGCAGCGCGAAAAAGAGCAGCATCAAAAGTCCGTCCTCTTCCTGAGCCGGATCTTGGGCGCTACTTTTCTTCTTTTTTTGGTGGTCGCCATTCTCCTGTTGATTCGCGCGCGCCGGAGCGAGAACAGCGCGCGAGCCAGTGAGAGCCGCGCGAAAGAGGCCATCGATCTTTTCGCTACGACGGCAGACGATGTGGCGGCGCCGATAAAGTCCTATGCAGCTTCCGCCTTATCCCAGGCTGAGCAGCAGGTCGCCAAGTTGACCAAGGCTCTTTCCAGGGCCGGGACGGAGTCTCCGCCTGATAAAGCCGCGGTGGACGAACTGATCCGCGCCCGGACCGATGCGGAGAAAGCCGCGGACGCGATCGAAAAACTGGCGGGATCGCTCAAGAAAGCGGTTGAGATTCGGCAAGACGATAATCTCAAGCGCACGGCGGAGTCCTTGAGTGCCGAAGCCGAGAAGGTGAGAGCCCGTCGCAAGAGCTTGCAACGGAATTCCGAGGCGCTCGCTGCGCTAAAGGAGTCCATCGGAGCGCGCATCGAACATATGGAGGAGGAACTCGCCGGCATTCTGGGAGTTGAAAAGCCGGACCGCGCTCTGGTGCTCTCGAAGGACGAAAATATCGTCGAGGCTACAGCCGACCTTGACGCCATTCTTGCGATAGGCCTCGCAGGGGAGGCGCTTGGTTTCAAGGAGGCGGATTTTAGCGAATTCAAGGATCGAGCCGAAAAGATTTCAAGCACTCTTGATCGCGCCCACGAGATCAAAGAGGCGGCGTATACCACGTCGGACATTGCTGTTTGGAAAAAAGATATTGCTGTCGAAATCAAACATCAGGCGAAGATCAATCGCGTTCATTTCTCGCCGAAGTTTCTCTCGAACAATCCATGTCTCGTCTCGGCGGGAGAGGACAAGGCGGTGCGGTTTTGGGACAAGGATGGGACATCGCTGGCCGTGCGAGCGATCTCCAGCTCGATAAACGACATTGCCTTTAACCCGCAGGGAACGGCATTGGCAGCGGCGAGCAATGGCAGCACCGTCCGCGTGTTTAGCTGGGGACAGGGCCTGACCAGTTCTACCATCGCGGAGGTCTATTTCGAGAAGCACTCTGATTCCATCACCGATGTCGAGTACAGTCATGCCGGCGACCGAATCGTATCCGCGAGCGCAGACCGGACGGTGCGGGTATTCGATTCCCACACGCTCGCGCAGGCGTACTTTACCAGCCCCGCATTGCCCAGCATTGTCACCTCGGTCGCCTTTCATCCTCGCGATATGTTGGTCGTGAGCGGCTCTGATGATGGCCAGGTGCGCTTGCATTCAATCGATCCGCCCGTTGTTCTAAAATTAGGGGCATTCGGCGCACCGGCGCGCCGGCCGGAGTTTAGTATCGACGGTCAATTCGTGATCGCGGCGAGCGGCGATAAGACCGCTCGAGTGTGGACCCTTCCCACCGTGGTCAATTACGAAGGAATCATTTCGGTCACAGCTCCCGCGAAGGAGATCGTTAACATCGAACACCCAGCTCCCGTCACCCACGCCACCTTTCGTCCCGGCATAACGGCAAAGGGTTACTCCTTCGCGACGACCGCAACGAACGGCGAAGTCCGGCTCGTGCAATTCGCCAAAATCACCGGCTCGGCAGAGGCCGCACAGACACGCATTTTGGAACGACGCCATCCCGGCGCGGCGGTTTTCGCGACCTGGAGCAGTGATGGGCATTGGCTTGCGACCGTCGGTGGCGGCGAAATTATTCTGTGGGAATGGATCAATGAGTCTTGCGCCGCTCGGCTGCGGTTAGCCGAGCTGCCGGCCGGAACGTCCCGGGCCGAATTTTCGCCCGATGGCCATTTCCTCGTCGCCTACGGCGGGGATCAATCCGCCTATGTCTGGGACTTGACGAAGCCGATGATTCCCGGCCCGAAATGAGATTGTTCTAGGGCAACTGGTAAACTTCCACCGAGCCCACTCCAGTCCCACCATTCGCTCCGCGAACGATCGCGGTATAACCGCCGGGCGTCAGCAATTGCAGGATGGCGGACTCTTTCGCGTTATTCGGCGCGAGTCCGCTGTTTTGGATCTGCGTTTTCTGCGGGCTGTTCATCCAGTCGTCGTTCGAAGCCATCAGGTCGCCATTCCCGTTGTGCAGCTCGAGGGTCGGATCGCTGAGCGCATTCGGAACGCCGAATTGGGTCAGCGACGGCCCGATGGCGCGCACGAGAATATTCTTCGATTCGGTGCCGCCGAGAATGAACCCGCCGATCAAAGCATTCGGGTCGGTGCCCACCTGACCGCGCGTCGAAATGTTGAGCAAGGTCGAGTCTGGCCCGCTGTCGAGATCAAAAACCTCGACGACGCCGAGTCCGGTGGTGTTGTTCGCGCCGCGCATCACAGCGGTGTAAGCGACGCCGTTCGGGTCGGACGGCACGGTAGTGAGAATGACGGATTCGTTAGGCGAATTTGGAGCCAGGCCGATATCGATCACGTCTTGGTTGTTTGCGGCATCGCCCCAGTTATCGTTCGTCGCGATCGTTCCATTGGCGTCATGCAATTCGAGGGTTGGATTCGCCACCGCGCCGGGAAGACCACTCGAAGGTCCAATCGCGCGGACGGCTAACCGCTTCGAGGTCGAACCGCGCATAATGAAGCCCGCGATGAGCGCATTGTCGCCCGTGCCCACCTGCATTCGCGTGGAAAGATTTACGAGCCGGCCCGGCGCCGCGATCACGTTCACCGTGAACTGTTGCGAGACCGTCCCGCCATCGAAGTCGGTCGCCGTCACCGTGACGTGCGAAGTGCCAACGGTGTTTCCGACGACCAGAAGTTTCGTTCCGCTTATGGCGACACTCACATTTCCATTGTCGCTCATCGCCGAGAAAGTCAGCGGCGAAATGTGGGCGATGCCGGGGATGCTAACGAGATTCGCGACCTTGATTGGGTTCGGCGACGTGTAATTGCGCAGCGGTAAATTGTCGAAGGGCGCGCCGGCATTGAATCGCGGCAGCGCTGCGATCGCGTCTGCCGTGCTCATCGTGTTGTCAACGAGTTTGCCGAAGACGGTGTAAGGACCAGACGTGACGCCCATGTTCGTTGTCTGAATATCGAGATTGTTCGGCGGTCCACCATTGTCCGCCAGGTTTACGAACCATTCACTGGTAGCACTGTTGGGATTACCCGAGACCTGCGCCATCGCGATGGTACCGCGCTTGTTCGAAATGCCCGGCTCATTCTGGATCGCGCCGAAGGAAAGGACCTGCGTCGGTTTCACATTTTGTTTACTAGTGTCAGCCGGATCGACGGTGCCGATGTAACCGCCGCCCTGGATGACGAATCCAGGCACGGAGCGATGAACGAAGCTGGACGCCTGCTGATTCGCCGCGGAGTCGAAAATAAAATAGCGGCCCTGGTCTACATATT
>DATILK010000103.1:0-3639 GCA_035476555.1 Chthoniobacterales bacterium
GAACCGTCTAGTCCGAGCGTTTGCGCATTCGTTCCTTCGGCGAATTGCAATGGCAGCACGCCCATGCCGACGAGATTCGAGCGATGAATGCGCTCGAAGCTCGCCGCCGCAACTGCTTTCACGCCGAGAAGCCGCGTTCCCTTCGCCGCCCAGTCGCGACTCGAGCCAGTGCCGTATTCGTGCCCCGCGAGAATCACCAACGGAACATTGTCCGCCTGATACTTCATCGCGGCATCGTAAATCGACATTTGTCCGCCATCCGGTTGATGAATTGTCACGCCGCCTTCGGGTCCGGGCGCCATCAGATTTTTGATCCGCACGTTGGCAAACGTGCCGCGCGTCATGACCAGATCGTTGCCGCGCCGCGAACCATAGCTGTTGAAATCAGTGGGCTCGATCCCACGCGACTTCAAATATTGTCCCGCCGGCGATGTCGGTTTGATCGCGCCCGCCGGCGAAATATGATCGGTCGTAACTGAGTCACCGAAAATTCCCAGGGGCCGCGCGCCGCGGATCTCTTCGATCTTTCCCACGTCCATCGAAAAATTCTCAAAGAACGGCGGCTTGTGAATGTAATCGCTCTCCTCGTCCCACTCGTAGATTTCGCCGGTGCTCGACGGGATCTCGTTCCACTTCGGATTCTGCGCCGCGAAGTCGCGATAAAGGCGGCGGAACACCTCTGGTGTCAGCGCCGACTGCATCGTGTCGCGAATTTCCCTCAGTGTTGGCCAGAGATCGCGCAGATAAATTTCCTTGCCGTCGGAATCCTGTCCCATCGGTTCCTTCGACAGGTCGAGGTCGACCCGGCCGGCGAGCGCGAATGCGACCACGAGCGGGGGCGACATAAGAAAGTTTGCTTTGATGTTTTGGTGGACGCGCGCCTCGAAGTTGCGATTGCCGGAAAGAACTGAAGCGGCCACGAGATCGAATTCGCTGATCGCTTTTTCGATCTTCGGATGGAGCGGTCCCGAATTCCCGATGCAGGTCGTGCAACCGTACCCGACGACGTTGAACCCAAGTTGATCGAGATATTTTTGCAGCCCCGTTTTCTGGAGGTAATCGGAAACGACGCGTGAACCCGGCGCCAGTGAAGTTTTCACTGCCGGATTGATCGTTAGGCCACGCTCGACCGCTTTCTTCGCCAATAAACCGGCGGCGAGCATCACACTCGGGTTGCTCGTGTTTGTGCAGCTGGTGATCGCCGCAATCAAAACGCTGCCGTGTCCAATCTGGCTTTGGCCGTGATGAAAGGTGTCGCCAGGTTTCGCTTCGATTTCCGCGACTGAATCCGGCGTCGGCCGGTTCGACACCATCTCGACTTTGTTGCGCTCGTCGCCCGGCTCGATTCCCTGATCCGGCTTGTCGGTTGAAACCATGTCGCCCTGATTCGGCGGCGTGCCGTTCAGGTTTACCAAATGGCGCTTGCCGAGCTCGCCGTTGCTCTTGCCGTAGCCGCCGTCCGTCATCGGTTTTTGTAACAGCGAACGAAAGACGCTGCCGAGCTCCGGAAGGTTTACTCGATCCTGCGGACGTTTCGGGCCGGCCACGCTCGGTTGGACATCGGCGAGATTCAGTTCCAAATCGACGCTGTAATCCACTTCGCCTTTGCGTGGCATCCCAAACATTTTCTGGGCGCGGAAATAATTCTCGAACGCGGCGCATTGCTCATCGGTGCGACCGGTGGCACGCAAATAATTCACCGACTCGGCGTCGACCGGAAAATAACCCATCGTCGCGCCATACTCCGGCGCCATGTTGCCGACCGTTGCGCGATCGGGGAGGGGAAGTGACGCCGCGCCTTCGCCATAAAACTCAACAAACTTCCCGACGACTTTCTGCGCGCGCAACATCTGGGTGACGTGCAACGCGAGATCGGTTGCCGTCACCCCTTCGCGCAGCGCTCCGGTGATGTGCACGCCCACGACTTCCGGCGTGAGAAAATAAACCGGCTGTCCCAGCATTCCCGCTTCCGCTTCGATTCCGCCCACGCCCCAGCCGACGACACCGAGCCCGTTGATCATCGTTGTGTGCGAATCCGTGCCGACCAAAGTATCGGGAAAGAAAATGCCGTCGCGTTCGAGAACGCCTTTCGCGAGATACTCGAGATTCACCTGGTGAACGATGCCAATCCCGGGAGGGACGAGACCGAAAGTCTTGAATGCTTGCTGGCCCCACTTCAGGAATTGGTAACGCTCACGGTTACGCTTGAATTCCATCTCCATGTTCAAACGCAGCGCTTCCGCCGAACCGGCGAAATCCACCTGCACCGAGTGATCCACTACGAGATCGACGGGCACTAGCGGCTCGATGATTTTTGGGTCGCCGCCCAGTTCCTTCACCGCGCTTCGCATCGCGGCGAGATCGACCACCAGCGGCACGCCCGTGAAATCCTGGAGAACAATCCGCGCGACGACGAACGGAATTTCTTCCTGCGCCGGAGACTTTGCGTTCCAATTCGCCAGCGTCTCCACATCTTTGCGCCGGACTTTTTTCCCATCGCAATTTCGCAGGACCGATTCGAGCACGATCCGGATGCTGACCGGAAGCCGCGAGATCGGACCGACGCCTTGTTCTTCGAGTGCGGGCAGCGAATGGAAAGAACCTTCCCGGCCCTTCCCAGCATCGAACTTCTTCAGCGTCTTGAATTCGTCCGTCACTTCAGCTCCACCAGTTTCGCTTTGATCTTGTCGAAATTCGGCAGCTCTTTCGCGTCGTCGTTGCTCTCGGCGTACTGAATCACGCCATTGCGATCGACGATAAACGCTGAGCGTTTCGGCACGCCGCCCATCCCGAGATTGATCTGCGGCAGGAACGAGTCGTACATCACATCATAATCCTTCGCGACCTTGTGCTCGTAGTCGCTCAGCAGCGTCACCGAAATATTTTCCTTCTTCGCCCACGCTTCCTGGGCAAATGGGTTGTCGCCGCTGATCCCGTAAACCGACGCGTTCATGCCGGCGTAACTCGGCAGCTCCGGACTGAGACTGCACATTTCCGTCGTGCAGGTCCCGGTGAATGCCATAGGGAAAAACAGAAGGAGCGTATTCTGTTTGCCGAAATTATCGCTCAGCTTGATCTGCTTTGGGCCGTCGGCCGTTTTGGTTGCGAGTGAAAAATCGGGGGCCTTGGTGCCAACTGCGAGTGCCATAAAAATTTCTCCGGTTCAGGTTGATCGGGGGAATTCACTATAGAAACGGCCGGGACATGGTCAAAAGGTTTAGAGCACAGGGCCGCGCCGGAGGAATGACGAGTTGGAATTGCAAGCGGCGCCTCAACGTCGGCGAAATTGATTTCGGGAAATGCGATCTTGTTCAGTCGCGCCTGAGATTCGGTCGTGGATAAGCGAGATGCCGCGGTTCAATCAAAAGCGTTCACCACCTGGCGTCCAGGGCCTCATCGCATTTCTAAATTCTTTGAAATGGCAGGACGCGCTCCTGTTGCTGGCGGGAGCTATGTTGTAAAGTAGGGAATGCATCGGGCCGATCACTCCCAGTTCCGGCACTCCCACGATTTCACGCACGATTTCTCACAAGCCGAGCGACGCACTCGGGCGGTGATTGCCATGACGGTCGCGATGATGCTGCTGGAAATCACTGCCGGTGTCCTGTCGCATTCCATGGCGCTGCTCGCGGACGGCTG
>DATILK010000104.1:0-5196 GCA_035476555.1 Chthoniobacterales bacterium
ATCGCGCAGTTGGCGATCGAGCGGGCCAAGCGCCTGGTCGAAGCCGGTCAGAATGTTTTCATTTTGCTGGATTCGATCACCCGAACCGCGCGCGCATTTAACAACGCAATGGGCGGTGGCGGACGAACCATGAGCGGCGGCATCGACTCACGGGCCATGGAAATTCCACGCAAGCTTTTCGCTGCCGCGCGCAACACCGAGGAGGCGGGTTCGCTCACCATCGTCGCCACCGCGCTCATCGAGACCGGCAGCCGCATGGACGAACTGATTTTCCAGGAGTTCAAAGGCACCGGCAACATGGAGATGGTCCTCGACCGGAAGATCAGCGATCAGCGCATTTATCCGGCCGTTGATATCTTCAAGTCCGGCACGCGCCGCGAGGAGTTGCTGATTCCTGCGGACCAGTTGCACAAGATCAACGTCATCCGGCGCGGGTTGGCGGGGCATCAACCGACCGAAGCGATCGAACGGCTGTTGAGTTTCGTGAAGAAATTCCCGACCAACGAGCAGATGCTCAAAGGCATTCCGGGCTAGTTGCAGCCGTGATCGCCGATCGCGGTCTTCGATAAAGTGTCTGTCGCGGATTCGCCCGGCGGTCAGAGACCGCCGCTACAGGAAGTCGATTGGGAGGTTCTGCCTCCAGAGGAAAAGCGAAAACGTCAGGGCCTCGAACCGCTTTTCAAATGGCTCGCCCTCATCATGGATGAAATCATCCGTGTTCCTGGGACGAATTTTCGTTTCGGCCTCGATCCAATCATCGGCCTCATTCCCGGAATAGGAGATACCGGCTCGGCGCTCGTCTCCGCGTTCGCGCTGATTCAGGCGCTTCGGCTCGGTGTCCCGAAAATTCTTCTCGGCCGGATGGCGCTCAACATTCTGGTGAACGAAGTCATCGGCATCATTCCGGTGGTGGGCGATGCGTTCTCGTTCTGGTTCAAGTCGAACGCGCGCAATTACGAGATCATCAAAAACCATCGCCTTGGTTCCGCGCCTCCGCGCCGAAGTGACTGGCTCTTCGTTATCGGCGTCCTGGTTGCGCTCTTCGTTGTCGTCTGCACCGGAATTGCGGTAAGCTTTCTCGTTCTCGGCGCACTCGCGCGATTGCTCTTCACTCGTTAACGCAAGTACTTCGAATAAATCGCGTGAATCCCGGCTCGCGCTTTGCGATACGCGTCAGCGAAATCATCCAAATTTTTCGCGCCTGAGCGGACGGCCAATTTTTCCTGTTCCGCTTTCGGCGCGGGCAGGATCGCGACGCTCTTGTTTTCCCATCGACGCAACGCCGACCCGACCACGCGCAGATGTTCGTAATGCGCGCGCAGCTCTTCGGCATCCACCTTTTTCATGACGCCGGCTTGCGTGAGTTGATCGACTGCGGCGAGCATTCGCGGCTCCCAAATACCGGCGCGCATTTGCAGCGCCTGGACAAGGAATTCCGCTTCGATCACTCCGCCGAGTCCGGTCTTGAAATCAAGCTCGTCCGACGCGCTGCCGCGGTCGCGGCGGATTCGTTCGAGCATGGAATCGATCTGGGCGAATAAATCCGGCCGCTGCCCGGCGATGAGCCACACCCGTTTTGCCAAATCCATGAATTCATTCTGGAGCGGGCCGGCGATCGGGCGCGCTCGGGTCAGCGCCTGCGCTTCCCACAATTGGCCGCGGGTTTGATAGTAGGCTTCGTAAGCCGTGATCGAACAGGAAAGAATTCCTTTCTCGCCATCCGGTCGGAGCCGGGCGTCGAGCGTCCAAATACTTCCTTCTGCGGTCGTTTGCGCCATCGCGACGGTGAGATGCTGGGCCGCTCGTACATCGTCGCCGATAAAGAGAACGTCGAGATCGGCGCCGTAACCGATTTCGCTGCCGCCAAATTTTCCCAGGCCGATAATCGTCAGGTCGCTTTCACTTCCGCGCAGACGATTGACGATCAGCAGGCATGCTTCCGCGAGCGCGGAATGTTCCGCGAAGACCGTCGCCAGATCAGCGATACCAAGAATATCGCGAAGGAGAATTCGAAGTTGTTGAGTTTGGCGATAAGCACGCAAGATATCGAGGGAATCGCTAGTGAGATCGAGCGCTGCAAGCCGCTGAAGATGTCCCGCAAGATCGACCTCACGATCGAGCACGCCGGGTCGCGTGACCTCTTCGAGCAATTGGGGCCGGCGAATCAGCAAATCGCCGGCGTGCCGGCTCGCGTCGAAAGTTTTTACAAGCAGCTCGAGCAGCTTCGGATTCACCACCAGCAGCTCGAACAGCATGCTGCGCAATCCGTAGGCTTCCACGAAGCGGATGAATTGGTTCAGAGCCATGTCGGGATCAGCCGCCCTCTCCAGCCATCGATACAGCAGCGGCCGGAGATTTCGCAGGACCTGTCGGGTGCGGGGCGCGACATGAAAACCACCCGGCGCCTTCGCCAGACCGGCGAACGATTTCGCTGCGGTTTTCTGATCGCGAAAAATATGAAGACCTTCCTCGACCGGTGCCGGTCCGTTCGGCGTTGAAATCACTCGACGAAAAATGGCGCGCACCTTTTGCATGTGTTCGCGCAACGACGCGTTGAATTCTTCGGAGGACTGAAAACCGAGACTGCGGGCGAGCCGCTGAAGCTCTTCCGGGTTTTCCGGCACGGTGTGGGTCTGCTGTTCCGCTTCGACCTGCAGCCGGTGCTCGATGCTGCGAAGAAAACAATAGGCATCTTCGAGCGTTCGCGCTTCCGCGTGAGGCAGAAGCTCGAGGTCCGCCAAGACCGGCAGCACTTTCAGCGTGCTCGTCTCCTGGAGAAACGCGTTCCGGGCGCCGTGCAATAATTGGAGCGCCTGGACCACGAACTCGATTTCGCGGATCCCGCCCGCGCCCAGTTTCACGTTGCGCTCGATATTTTCGTGACCGACGATGTCGCGTTCGATGCGTCGCTTGATGCTTCCGATTTCTTCCAGGACGTCGCGGGTCGGGCTTTTCGGAAAAATGAATGGCTGATGTTGCCGGAGAAATTCGTAGGCCAGCTCGCGATTGCCGGCGATACCGCGGGCTTTGATGAGCGCGAGTCGTTCCCAGGTTTCGCCGAAGCCCGCGTAATAGTTTTCCATGCTGTCGACGGAACGCGCCAACGGGCCCGCCGTTCCTTCCGGCCGCAATCGCAAATCGATCCGAAAGAGCGCGCCCGCCGGATCGTGGGCGGCAAATGTCTCGATGATTTTTGCGCCGAGCTGATTGAACCACTCGTGATAAGTGAGATTCGGCGAGACCTGGCCTTCCTCGCCGTAAATAAAAATCACGTCGATATCCGAGCTGTGGTTGAGCTCGCGGCCGCCCAGTTTGCCCAGGCCGAGAATGGCAAACGGCGTGTCCGGTCCGCCGCGCCGGCTGCGCAGCTCGCAATCCCAATAATTGTAAACTTCTCGCACACATATTTCGGCGAGCTGCGACAACTCGCGGGTCGTCTCTTCCAACGTCGCGATTGATGCGACTTCACGGAGCGCGATCCGTGTCATCTCGCGGCCTTTCCAGAAACGGAGCGCGCGAAAATTCCCGGCGAACGTCGAGCCTTCGGCAATTCGTTGCAGGCCGACGAGCATGGCCGGCGCGGGGCGCGGTTCGGTCGAAATTTCAGGGCGCGCAAGCCAGAGCAGAATCTCCGGATGCCGGACGAACCGGGCCGCGCAGACGCTGGAGACGGAGATCAGGTGAAGCAGAGCCGCTTCGCCAAGCGGAAATTTTTCGATGAGTTCGCGGAGCGGCGTTGCTTCCGCCGGCCAGCCAGACTCCATGCCTTCGAGGGTGTTCTCGACTTGGGGTGGATTCAGCGTGTTGGCAGATTTGTTGCGGATCCAATCCATTGGTGAACGCCAAAGACTAGCGGAAAACGCCGAACGCCCAACGCCGAACGTCCAATATCGAATTTCAGAAGAGCTGTCTCGCGCGTCTCTTAATTCGAGATTGGGCGTTGGACGTTGGGCGTTTTCCCCTAATTCTTCGCCGCGATTTTCTCCCGCGCCTTCGCCAGCAATTTTCTCTCGGCCCGGGTCAGGCTTCTCATTCCTTCACGCGAAATCTTGTCGAGCAGCGGATCGATTTCCTGCGCGATGAATTCCTCCGGCGTCATCGCGTTGTGACGTTCGGCTTCGGCGCGGCGTTGCGAGAGAGCGCGCTGCAGAATCGAAGGCCGGCCGAACCCAAGCAGGTGGGCGTAAAACCAGCCGGCGATGCAACCGCCAAGAAACGAACTATGTGCCACCGACGCGGTGCGATCGAAAATAATTCCGAGCACCGCCAAAAGGACCGCGGCGTAGCCGAGATGTTTGGCCTTCAGTCGAATCGGCAATCCGAAAAAAGCCGTCGACGTTAATTCCAGCTCCGGAAGAATGGCCGCGTAGGCAACCACGACCGCCGCTGGTCCGCCCGAGGCCGCGAGCAGCGCGGAATTTTGTGGCATGAGAAACAAATGGCCCAACTCGCCGGCGAGCGTTCCGGTTAGATAAAGGAAGAAAAATTGGCGTTGCCCGATGATCGACTCGACGTCGCGGCCGAGCAGGTAAAGGAGGAACATGTTCCCGAGCAAATGCCACGGCCCATCGTGCAAGAATGCCGCGGTGATGAATTGCCAGCCGTAGGCCGAGCGCAGGCCCTGGTCGCTGAGGGCGAGATATTCGCGGACGAATCCCGGCTGATACGCATCGAGGAAAAGTTGGGCGACGAAAACCGCCAGGTTCGCGCCGATCAATCCAAGGAGAACAACCCGCGGCCGCTGAATCCAGCGCCTGGTCGTTGGCGACGGTTTTCGGCCAGAGAGGCGCATGTCCCCGAGGCTATCGCAACGAAAATTCCTTGTCGATGGGGTTGTATTGTGGCGCCGTCGTTACAACAGTCCGCCATTGCCACTTAGCGCGGCGTGAGAACTCGCAATCCGCCCGCGCGAATCTTGAAATCGACCGGGCAATTCCCGACCAGCTCACCGTCGATTTCCACTGGCACCGCTTCGTCACTGCTCACGCGAAGGTGTTTGGTTTGGAAATAATCCACTTCCGGCGAGGAGATCTGCGCAGTGAACACGACGTCCTGCAGGTAGCGGATGATATCGAGATAATTCAGGCGTTTGAAAACGATCACGTCGAGGAGCCCGTCGTTCATCACCGCTTGTTTGAAAAACGGGAAGCGACCGCCGTAAAGCCGGCCGTTGCCGACCAGGACAAACGACCCTTC
>DATILK010000105.1:0-1719 GCA_035476555.1 Chthoniobacterales bacterium
AGCATCATAAGCTCTGCACCCTTCGTGTCCGTTGCGCGACCTTGCCGTGCAATCCCCGTTGTCGCCGCCGCGGCGATAACGCCTTATTGCACGTCGAAGCGCGTCTCGCGCTCAGAAACATTATTGAACGCTTTCGGATGAACCAGCTTGCGGCTGTAGAGCACCATGCGCAGAAAACCGGGGCTGCCTGTGATCCGATGGGCAACGCCGCGAGGAATATAAGACATCTGTCCCGGGTCGAGCTCGAGCGCGCCCCACTCCGTGTGGTTCAATGAGTGGCCGCGAAACTGAAACCAGATCTCGTCCTCGTCGCAGCCGCGGTGAAAGCCGTTTTGCTCTTCCTCGAGATTGTAAACGTCGACGCGAAACTCTTTGCCGTTATAAAGGATCGGCGCGCGCGCGCCGCCTTTGCCGGTCATGCCGGTGAAATAATTGAAAGCGCTTAATTTCCTGACGACGCGACCGCCTTCGCGCTTACAGCCGACAAGCGCCGCGACATCGCGCTCAACCCAAAGATCCGACTGTGGGTCCCAGAAACTGATGTGCTCCAATACGGGAGCCTGACCGTCGCCGTCCGCTTTGCCACCGTTGGTAATTCCAATCGGTTCGGAAGGCCGTACGGCAAACTGTCTCTGCATCGTCGGCTTTTCCGGATCGACCCCTTCGGTGACAAATTCCAGGGTGGCGACGCGCACGCGCAGGCACTGATCCGTGCCGGTGCTGCGGTGCGACATGGCCGCGGGAACGAGCACGATTTCACCGGGATCCACTTCGACGACACCGCTTTCGCTTTCGATCGTCGAGCGCCCGCAGAATTGCAGATAGACCAGATCGTGATCCGCCGCGCGAGTGAGCTGAGCCTCACGGCCGGCGATATGTTCCGTGGCAACCCGCAGACAATCGCCCTCGAAGATCGTCACCCGCGCCCGATTACCGGAAAGGGGCGTGCTCCTCAATAAATCGAACGGGCGAATTCGCGGCACCATTCTCTGCCCCATGCGGGCGGTGCCGATCACCGCGCTTTCGTCCCGCTCCATCCAGATATGTTCGGGCGGTTCCCTGTGCGTCATGAACTCGCGTATTTTTTTTGCCATAAAAACTCCTCCTATGGATTGCGACAATTGGACGAACGACGGCTCCCAATCTCTTACCGCGAAGTGCGACCCGGTTACAACTTTGGCTTCCAGCCTTTTCTCAAATCTGCGTAGATTCGTCTGATGATGCTGTAGTCGTAGAGCTTGGCCGGGTCGGGAACGGTGGCGGCTTTGATCAATTCGGCGCGGGCCAAAACTTCTTCCCTGAGTACATCGTCGGACACCGTGCCTTCGTCGGTCATGCTGCTCACCGCCGTGTCATAGTCGACCAGAAGAGCATCCGGCGGCAACGGGGTATGCTTCGCCAGCATAGCAATCGTCGGCTCTCTATAACGGCGCGCGAATTCGCGACCCTTGGCCAGCGCGCGGAGAAAACGCTCGACCAATGCGGGATTGTCGCCAAGCAGCCTATTCGACACGGCAACGCCATTCCAAACCAGCTGGATCTCTTTGCCGATATCGGCCAGCGTGTTCACCCGCATCGCTCCGATCTGCGTGATGTCTCTCGGCGTGAGCGGAGCTGCATCAATGGCGCCGGAAAGGAACGCCGGGAATCGCGCTTCGCTGCGTACCGCGATGAAGAGGAAGAGCTTTGGATCGAGCCGGTACTTTTTAAACAACAGCA
>DATILK010000106.1:0-4273 GCA_035476555.1 Chthoniobacterales bacterium
CCGAGGTCGGCGCGGATCAGCATCGCTTCCAGCTCGTCCCAATCGACAGGACGGCCGGTAAATTTTTGGACGAGCGACTTGAGGAAATTCATTCGGCCGCCTCGGACTTAGGCGGCGCTGCTTCGCGCAACGGTCGCGTGAGATCGCCTTTCACGCGATCGAGAATGCCATTCACGAAGCGGCCGGAATCCGGTCCGCCGAATGTTTTCGCCAGCTCAATCGCTTCATTGATGGAAACGACCGGCGGAATGTCGTCGCGATGCAGCATTTCGTAAATCGCGAGACGGAGAATGTTGCGATCTACGGCGGAAAGCCGGCGGAAATCGTAGTTGTCGCTGTATTTTTGAATGCGCTCGTCGATCTCGGGAAGGTGCTCGATCATTCCGTCGATCAGCGGCTGCGCAAATTGCCGGACGCGATTCGGCGCCGGACAAAATTCCCAGAACTCATCCATCTTTTCCGGCGCGCCATCGCCATGAAGGTCCCGCCAGAAATGGAATTGGACGGCCGCCTGCCGTGCTGCGCGCCGTTTGCCCATACCTATTTCGCGCGCAAGTCGTCCAGCACTTCGCCGACGGTCACTGCGGCGCGCGCCGCTTCGGTGCCGCGATTAATTTTCGAGCCGAGACAACGCTCGCGCGCCTGCACTTCCGTCTCGAGACTCAGGACGGCATTTATCACCGGGATGCCGTAGTCGACCGCGATCTTCTGGAGAGCGTCGGTGACCGATCGGGCGAGGTTGTGCGCGTGGCTGGTTTTTCCCTGGAGAATTACGCCCAGCGCCAGGATTGCCTGCACGTTTTTCTTCAGCGCGATCTCGCGGACGACGACCGGAATTTCAAACGCGCCCGGGACTTGATGAATGGAAATGTCCGCCGCCGGCGAAAGCGTGCGCAATTCGGCGACAGCGTGATCGACGAGGCCCTGGACGTAAGGGCGGTTGAACAAACTCGCCACGATCGCGAAATGTTGTTTGCGCCCGGAAGCGCGCGGGCGAGGCGGAGCGGATTTCGGCATCTTAAAGCGCGTGCCCCATTTTGGTGCGCTTCGTCTCGAGGTAACGCGCGTTATGCGGGTTCGCCTCGCTCCGAATCGGCACCTGCTCGACCATCTGAATTCCGTAGCCCTCGAGGCCGACGACTTTCTTGGGATTGTTCGTCAGGAATCGAAACTTGCGCACGCCGAGATCGAAAAGGATTTGCGCGCCGAGACCGTAATCGCGCAGATCGCTCGGAAATCCGAGACGCGCATTTGCTTCGACCGTGTCGAGTCCCTGCTCCTGCAATTTGTAAGCGTGAATCTTCGCCGCGAGTCCGATGCCGCGACCTTCCTGCCGCATGTAAACCAGGACACCGTTTCCTTCGTCAGCGATCTGGCGCAGCGCAGCATGGAGTTGATTCCCGCAATCGCAACGCCGCGAGCCGAAGACGTCGCCGGTGAGACATTCGCTGTGAACGCGCACCAACGTGGGGCGGCTCTTCGAGATCTTGCCTTTGACCAGCGCGAGATGATGCGCGCCGTCGAGTTTCGATCGGTAAAGGTGGAGATCGAAGTCGCCATAGTCGGTAGGCAATTTCACCACCTGTTCCGCTTCGACGAGTTTCTCCGTGAGACGGCGATGCGCGATGAGGCTTTGGATCGTGCAAATGCGCAGCCCGTGTTTCTTCCGGAACTCCATCAACTCCGGAAGCCGCGCCATCGTCCCGTCGTCGTGCAAAATTTCGCAGAGAACGCCGGCCGGCTCCAAACCCGCCATGCGCGCCAGATCTACCGCCGCTTCCGTGTGCCCCGCGCGACGAAGCACGCCGCCGTCTTTGGCCCGGAGCGGAAAGACATGTCCGGGCTGGACTAAATCATCCGGCGTCGATTTCGGATCCGCGATCGTCTGAATCGTCGCGGCACGATCATGCGCGCTGATGCCGGTCGTCACTCCGCGGGCCGCGTCCACCGAAACGGTGAAGTCCGTTCGGTACATCTCCCGATTCTGCGCCACCATCCGCTGGAGCCCCAACTGCTCCGCCCGCTCATTCGCGATCGGCACGCAAATTAATCCGCGGCCATGTGTCGCCATGAAGTTAACGGTTTTCGCCGTTGCCTTCTCCGCCGCCATGACGAGGTCGCCCTCGTTCTCCCGATCCGCATCATCCGTCACGATCACGAGCTTCCCTTTCGCGATATCGCTCACGACGTCGTCGATCGTGTCGAACTGGAGTGCTTCCGCAGTCTTCGTGGCCATGAGCCGCTAACGTTACGCCCGCTAGGATTGCGATCAACTTCTGTCCGTGAACCACTCTAACGAACGAAACTATTGAGGAACTCGGATCGGACAGTTTCGTAGTACGTCAGTGACCCCTTTTTCTTATGGCAAAGCTTCGACCCGCACCTAAAAAAACGAGATCAAATAGAACATTCGCGAACAAGCACGACGTGATGTCTAGACCAAACCTAACCGGGCTCGCTGCTTCGTCGGAAGAAGCGAAAGTTGCGGCATTAGATAGTGATCCGGGTCCCGCCGACCCGGTCGACTTTCATGGTTTGCTCGGCCGCCTGCAGACGGCGAAGCCACACCTTCCCGAGCTTTATCAGAAAGCGGTAGTGGAGCCGTTCTTCGAAAAATTGCATAAACTCGGACAATCAGGTTTTCAACACATCCTCCTTCAGGACCCCAACAAGACAAACGCCGCGGGTTTAATGCTCGACATCGCGCAAGCCATCCTACAGGACGGCGAACGCTTCAACGAAATTCAAACTGATGCTTTTGAAGAGGTCGTGGCAGATCTTTACGATGGCTTCCTTAGCGCGCAAGACCGCGCCGGAATCAAAATGCCGGATCGTGCAGTTCTTCCGCCGATGGTCAAATGGGGGAACCCCGATTCGGGACCATATACCTGGCCGGTTGACGCCACTGCCAGCTTTGATCTTGAGTCTGCGGTTGTAAATATGCCCCCTTCGAATGCCCGCAGCGGGCTAATGGCATGGGCCGCGTTAGGTCACGAAACCTGTGGGCACGACATTCTTCACGCTGACGTTGGTTTGCAGGCTGAAATGGCAAAAAACCTACAGAAGGCTCTCGACGGATTGCCCTCTGGCCTGCCGGGTTATTGGTCCGAGCGAATCGACGAGACCTCTTCTGACGTGATGGGAATTCTGAATACGGGGCCGGTTGCTGCTATCGGTTTGATTGCCTACTTTCGCGGCCTCAGCGCAGCCTTTGGGGGAGATGGAAAACTAAGGAGCGATGGTCCATCGGATGACGAGCATCCCGCAGATATCTTACGGGGGTACCTCGCAGCAGCAACCGTCCGACTCTTGAGTTTCGACGACGCAATAGCGTGGGCCGATGCCATCGAAGCTCAAACTGACGCTGATCTAGGGCCCAACCGAGTCACCGTTGCGGGCCGCGCCATTGCGACGACAGACGCGAAGAAATCCGCCCGAATTGTAGCGGAAACCCTGGTTAGACAGCCTACGCAGGTGCTGCGAAATCACTCCTTGATCGATATCCAGGATTGGCGAAACAAGGATGAGGAAATTGTCCGACAGCTTCGTCCGTTACTCTCAACTAACGTGTCGCTGCCCGGCGCTTTGGCAGAAGGTGTGTATGCCGCTCATGCCGTCGCTGCGGCAGTGGTTGCCGCGCTCGCACAAGATGCACCTGTTCCCACCATCTTTGCGCGGATGATTCAGATTCTGAAAACGATGCATGATAAGAGTCCTACTTGGGGTCCGCTGGCAGTCATTCATCGCGGCAACATCTCTCGCGATTATGCTTTTAGACCCAGCACTCCCGGAACTGTAAATCGACTTATGAATGAAGATAATCGCCACGCACAATTCGAGGAAGTTTTGCGACAATTGGAACAAGCTCTGGTCGATGCGGGATATCCAACACCGTTTGATCGGAACAGCGATGCCGTGGGGGTCACAGGCGACGCCGGAGCTCTTATTCGCCTCATAAACAAGGTTTTTTTCCCGACGTCGCTCCGATTTACCACCGCAAATCTAGGCGACGGCGACACGATCGGAGATGTAGCGCTCAAGATCCTTAATATCGGACCAGAAGCATAATGAATATCCAGTTAATACGAACCGTTATCTTCATAGTGTTTTGTCATCTCGCGATATGGCCTAGCCAGCTTACCCAAGCAGCGCCAGAGACAACTGTGACACGTCAACAAGTTGTCGACTACATAAAGACACAAAGCCTCCTGCACCCGAAAGAAAAATGGGACTTGGCAGACTTCGACGCTAAGATTGGCGATAAGCTGCGCTA
>DATILK010000107.1:0-4696 GCA_035476555.1 Chthoniobacterales bacterium
ATCGCTCGAATTAAGATACTCGACACTGGTTACTTTCACTCGTTTAACGGGGATTTCGAAAACTTTCAGGTCGGGAACTACGGCACAAATGAAAGCCTTATGCTAAATGGAAATCGGGCAAGGCGCATGGCAATCGGCCCCGCTCATGTTCGTCTGAAGGTTTCAGTGCGCGGTAGATTTGTTATCGAAATAGAAGTCCTAAATCAGCCGGCGAATAGCGATCTGTCATGGCTTCGATTGGTTGATGTTACAAAACTCGCTGCATTGCCAGATTCCGGTAGTGACAAATTACCGAAGCCAATTGTCCTTTTGACCGTGGACGAACTGAATCCCCAAAAAAATGCCACCTCCGAGCTCCACTGGGGAGAATAGTTGGATCCACAGATCGTTTCGACGGACCTATTCCGGTAGGATGATGCCAATCGTGCGACCACAGGCATGAATCACTCGACGATAAAGGTCTTTCGCAATCTGAAGATATTCATCGTGCGATGATGGATATTCATCGTCGGCTGGCGGATATCCGGCGCGGTCTGCCGAATATCCGGCGTGATACGATTCATATTCATAGTCCGTCGATGCTGACCCGTCCGCAGACGATGGTTGTCTGTCGCGCCACCGTTGATGTCCATCGTCGGACAACTGATATCCGTTGTTCCACGACGCACACCCATCGGCGCGCAACGGGTGGCCATGGTCGAATGATCGATATCCATCGGAGAACGATTCAGCCCTGTCGTGGGACCACGCATGCCAATCGTCAAACAACGGATTACCGGAAGCGTGCGACGGATATCCGTCGTCGCACCATGGATATCCGTCCCGAGGCGGTTTTTGACCGAAACCGGGATTTGCACAGGCTCGAAGGGCAATTTGCGCATGAAGAGCCCGCTGACACGCTTCGGCCTCCTCCTCTGACATCTGACATCTGACATCTGACTTCCGACCTCTGACTTCTGACTTCCGCTTCCGAGCCGGAGGCGTCAGGATGCGATTCAAATGAATCCGATAAATGATAATGCGCAGCAGCTGACCCAGTTGGTTTCCCTGTTCGTGGGGCAATTGCCGCTCCTGCTCATGAGTTTGCTGGGATGCGTCGTGATCATGGCGCGCAAGAATGAGGTCGGCGGCGCGGTGTCGTGGGCGCTCATGGGGTTTGGATTGTCGATCGTGCTTTGCGTCCTCATTCCAGTGGTGCAAACGCTGGTGCAGAAGTGGGTCGTGGGGAGCGGCGGAAGCATGGCGCAACGGGCCTCAATCTTTACCGTGCTGGCGCTGGTCTGGTCGATCCTGCGCGCGGTGAGCTACGGCTTATTGCTCATGGCAATCGTAGCGGGGCGCGGGAACGGGGCGAGGATCGCGAATGGATGATGGAAGATGGCGGGGAAGGAGTCTCGCAATTCTCTATCCTCTATCTTCTTCCTCGCTCAGCTCGGCGAGCAGCCGCTTGCCGATGCCGGGCAGTAACGTCTTATCGTCGGCGGCGCCGCGAGTGAAGACAATGACGATGAACTTCTTTCCGCTCGGCAGTTCGACGTAGTCGGCGTCGTGGCGGACTTCGCTGGTGTCGCCTTCTTTTGACCAGAGCTTCGCGCCTGGCGGGAGAGATTCGCCGAAGTAACCAACGACTTGGTTTTCCGTTTGGCGCGGCGGAGAAAGCGGGCGCTCGAGCAACGACATCATGGCGTCGCTGGCTTGCGCCGAAATGGCGTGACGTCGGACGATCCAGAGAAGGAGCGAGGCGATGGAGTTGGCGGAAGCGCGGTTGCGGTTCACTTTGTTTTCGCCGAGCGCCTGCATGTCGCGCCCGAAGGGGCCGAAGCTCCACGGTTTCATCATGGCGCTGATGTCGTAGCCGAGCGCGGCGAAGGAGCGGTTCAATTTCCGGCGGCGATCGAGGAAGTCATCGAGCGCTTTGCCTTCGAGCTCGGAGCCGCTGCAGGTGTCGGTGAGAATGTCCACGAGAAACGCCGCAGCGTCGTTATCGGAGACCTGAATCATTTCGCGCAACGCACGCTCGATCTCGGGAGTGAGTTTCCCCTGCCGATAGGTCTCGACCATGAAGAAGAGCTTGATGAGCGAGGCGGGATAGAAAGAAGCGTCGCCGTGGTAATCGGCACGGATGGGAGCGTCGGGTTTGATGAGATCGATGACGCTAAGGGCGAGATTGTCCGCGGTAAGGCGCGGGAAATCTTTTAACGACGCTTCCGCGGCGCGGTTGAGCTTCGCGCCTAGCTCGGCGTTAACCGGAACGGCTTTGAATTCGCGGAAATCGGCGGAAGCGACCGATGCAAAAATGAAATAAGCAACGAAGAAGCGGAGCATCGGTCGCAGTTATTGGTTATCGGTTATTAGTTATTGGTTGGGCGGACAGAATCCAACCCCTAATAACTAACAACGAATAACTGATAACCGCGGTCGGCGCAGCCGAAGTCCCGCGTCAGCGAGTCCGTCCGCTTTGCTCGACGATGGCAGCGACATGTAGCTAAGTGATTCTCGCGCTGCTCTCGTCATCCCCGAAAACGAAGAAATAGCTGCCCGTCGGATGGACAGCCGCGTGATCTGGCGTTGGAACGATATATTCGCGCCCATCACTGATGCGAATAGTGAACGGGACGAATGGAGTGCTGTGCAAGAGTTCTCGGATACGGGGAATCATGTTGGGATTCTATCGTAATGCTGAAGCGATCTCAAGCGCGCTTGCTGGCGCAAGAAGAAGAACAAGAAGAAAGTGACGTGTGACATGTGACAAGAAGGGAAACTTTGCTGCCCTACCGTCTCAGTGACACGTCACTTGTCACATGTCACTTGCTCTGCGTCTGCAGTAACTTAATGGCGTCGCGGAGCTCGGCGGCGCGTTCGTAGAGTTCGCTGGCGATGGCGACTTCCATCTCACGCTGCATGATTTCGAGCTTCGAAAGCGGACGCTTCGATGCGACTTCTTCGAGCCATTCCTCGAGGAACGCGAGCTCGGAACTTTTCGCGGCGAGCTCGGGGAAGCTGGATTGATTGAAGAATTCCTGAATGGCATCGCGGCCGGCTTCGATCTCGCGCATGGCTTCTGCGAACTTGGCTTCGCCGAGAAGGATCGAGGCTTTGGCGCGCGTGTTCATCATGAGGACGTAGGGACGGAATTGCTGGAAGCTCCAGATCATTTCCTCGCGGTCGGCGTGCTCGGCCACGAAGGCGAACAGGTCGAGGTTGCGCTGGGTGTCGCGAATGACGCCGGGAAAGTCGTTGATCTGAAACAAGCTCAGGTAGCGGTGATAATACTGGATGCCTTCCTGTTGCAGATCGTTGCATTGCTCGGCGGAAAGCTCGTAGGTCTCGCCGCGCGCCTCGGCCCGCTCGGCCCGGCGCTGATGATAAGCCAGGAGCGACTCGCAGTTGTGCGGCCGCTGGCCATCGGGACGCCCGGCGATTTCCATCTGGAGCACGCCGAGGTCGATCCGGAGCTGCAATTTTTCCCGCCCGTCGAGGCCAATGATCTTGCGCACCTTGATGGCGCCCGGTTCATGCGGCCAGTCCCTGAGCAACGAATTGAGATCAAGACTCATGTTGTGAATAACGTTCGGAACGCGTGGGGTTGTTGTCAATCAAAGGAAAGTGACATGGGAGGAAGAAAGTGACGTGTGACATGTGACGTGTTCGGGAATTCAGACGCACCGAATCGACGAGGTATTCAGGGCATTGCAGATTTCGCTTGTCACATGTCACACGCCACTCGTCACTTTCCTTCGTGGAACAGGAGATCGATTCGTTCATTCGCTTTCTCGCGACGGAACGCGGTCTCTCGGATAACTACCAGCTCTCGACCCGGCGCTCACTGACGGAATTCGCGGATTGGTGCGCGAAGGCGAAGAAGATCACGGCGGTCCGCGAGGTGTCGCAGCCGGTGATCAGCGAATACCTGGCGGCGCGGAAAAAAGGAGGGCTCGCGGCGGCATCGATCAAATTGATCGTCGTGGCGCTAAAGATTTTTTTTCGGTTCCTCGCGAGCAAAGGCGCGATCGCGCGCGATCCGACGGAGACACTCACGCTGCCGCGGATCGAACGGTATTTGCCGGAGACGCTGAACGAATTGCAGGTCGAACGGTTGATCGAAAGCATCGACACGAAACACCCTCTGGGGTTGCGCGATCGCGCGATGATCGAGCTGCTGTATGCGAGCGGTCTGCGCATCTCCGAGCTGGCGAACGCGCGCCTGGAAAATTTCAACGCGGAAGAGCGGATCCTGCGCGTGACCGGCAAAGGAAATAAAATGCGGCTCGTGCCGGTAGGCACAAAAGCGTGCGGGGCGATCGCGGCCTATCTTTCGACAGAGCGACCGAAGCTGGTGAAACGCCGAACGAGCAGCGAGATTTTTTTGTCGAGCCGTGGGACGAAATTGTCGACGACGCGAATCTGGCAAGTCGTGAAAGCGCGGGCGAAGCATTCGGGATTGGAAACGAATGTTTATCCCCACCTGTTGCGGCACAGCTTTGCGACGCATTTATTGAGTAACGGCGCCGATCTGCGGATCATCCAGGAGATGCTGGGGCACTCGGACATTTCGACGACTCAGGTTTATACCCATGTCGATCAACAACGGTTGAAAGCGGTGCATCGCCGGTTTCACCCTCGGGCGTGACGCCGCGGCGAAGTTCGGGCTGTCCTACTCGTGCTCATGATCCGCCGCCCCTGCCGGGGCGGATTA
>DATILK010000108.1:0-2219 GCA_035476555.1 Chthoniobacterales bacterium
CATGTTACAATTGGCTGACGTCATCGCGTCAGGTGACGATGTCGTCATTACCCCGGATGGTCCCCGTGGCCCGGCATATCGCCCCGGCGGCGGGATCATTCTGCTCGCGCAAAAAACCGGGGCGCGCGTAGTACCGTTGAACCTCGAATACGCGCGCTGCTGGAGACTGCCCAGTTGGGACAAATTCATCCTCCCGCGTCCGTTTACCCGAGTGCGCTTCATTCTGGGCCAGCCCCACGAAGTTCTGAAAACATCGAACGAAGAGGAATTCGAGGCCGAGCGTGAGCGCCTGAAGTCGGCGATGATGGCGCTGGTGGAAATGCGCTGATAGCTTCCGCGGATGTGACCATGGCAAAGTTAATCGATGGACGTGCAATCGCCGAGAGAGTCTACGCGGAATTGCGCGACGAGATTGCCAGCCTCAAATCGCGGGGAGCAACGCCGGGCCTGGCCGTGGTCCTCGTCGGCGATGATCCCGCCTCTCGCGCCTACGTGCGCGCCAAAGACAAAATGTGCCGCGAGCTTGCGCTGCATTCGGTGAAGCTGGAACTGCCGGCCACGACCACGCAGGAGGAACTGCTCGCGCGGGTTGATGAGTTAAATCGCGATGAGAAAATTCATGGTATTCTCGTTCAATCGCCGCCGCCTCCGCAAATCGACGAAGCGGCGATCCTTCGCGCGCTCGATCCGCGCAAAGATGTGGATGGATTTCATCCGCTCAATGTCGCGAAGCTTGCGCTCGACGACGACACCGGTTTTGTGCCGTGCACCCCCCTCGGTTGTTTGCGTCTGCTCAGCGAAACCGGCGTTGCCCTCTCCGGCGCCAACGTCGCCGTGCTCGGTCGCAGCATGATCGTCGGAAAGCCAATGGCGCTTTTGCTCATGCGAAAGGGCATCGACGCAACCGTCACGGTGATCCATTCCCGCACCAGGAATATTGTTGAAATTTGCCGGCGGGCCGACGTGATCATCGCCGCCATCGGTCGTCCACATTTCGTTAGAACGGAATTTGTTCGTGAAGGGGCGACCGTGATTGATGTCGGAATCAATCGGGTGGAGGACGCCGCTAGCCAGCGAGGTTACAAACTCGTCGGCGACGTCGATTTCGAAAACGTTTCGAAAGTAGCCGGTGCGATTACTCCCGTTCCCGGTGGGGTCGGTCCGATGACGATCGCGATGCTGATGTCAAACACAGTCAAAGCCTGCCGGCAAATCTGTGAGTTGTAGCTGCCGCTGTCCTGAGCAGCGGAGATCCATGTTCTCTGCCGCCGGTGACTGCGGCAGCTACAACTTCACCGTCATCCCGAGGGCAATCGAGGGATCCAGCAAAAAACTACCTTCAAAATTTCGCAACGGGATGCTTCGACTTCGCTTTGGGATGACGAACGATGTTGCGCGTTAAGAGCCCGAGCAGCGCCGGCTGAAAACGTGCGAATTCAAAAAGAATTGATCCCAGCTTTGGCGAAATAACCGCGCTGCGCGCCAGCGCGTTAATCCAGAGGCGGCCACCATACATCGCGGCGTGTTGCGCGGCATAATCGCGCACCGCCTTCGCCGCATTCCCGCGAATCATCTCTTTGGCGGCGGCGGCCGCCAGTTCACCGGAGCGCAACGCATAAAAAATTCCTTCGCCGGTGAACGGCTCGACCACCCGGGCGGCATCGCCCACGAACAGCACATTTTCGCGGGCAGGTGGGAGGGCGGAACGCGTAAGCGGAGTGATCGTGCGCCAGATTTGCGTCGGGCGGAGATTAAAATACTGCGTTGCCCAATGTTGAAGCGGGCGGATCGATTTCGGCCGTCCAACGAGACAAAGATTCAGCTCAGTATCATTCACTGGGGCCTGCCCGGAATAACCTCCCGGCAATAGTTGCAAGACGACGCGATTTCCAAAGTCCCGCGGCAATGAAATATGCGCCTGCAACGCCACGCGTTCTTTCGCGATGCGCGGCAGCAGACCGAGCAATCGTGCCACCGTCGAATTGCGACCATCAGCTCCCACCAACACGCGCGCGCGAAACGCTGCCGTCACTTCGCCTGTCCTTAACTTCCAGGCGCTATCCGATTTCTCAATCGAAGTCAGCGTGCTCGCTTCACGAACTTCGGTACCGAACTCACGCGCCAGCCCCAGGAGGATGGAATCGAACGCGCTGCGTTTGATCGCGATCTCAGGGTTTTCCCCATGCGGCAAGTCGACCCGGAGATGAACGTCACGTACA
>DATILK010000109.1:0-8085 GCA_035476555.1 Chthoniobacterales bacterium
AGGACGGCGCCTGGAGTGAACAGCAAACCGTTTTGCTGAAGCTCACGTCCGGCACCACGGCCGCGCCGCGCGCCATTCGTTTTCGCAGCGAACAGCTCCTCGCTGATTGCCTCCAGATTTGCGACACGATGGGAATCGGCGCCGACGATTTGAACTTCGCGGTGATCCCGCTCTCGCATTCCTACGGGTTCAGCAATCTCGTCACTCCGTTGATCGTGCGCGGCGTCCCGATGGTGCTGAGTCGCGACCGAATGCCGCGCGCGGTCCTCGATGGTCTGGCGCGAACCGGCGCCACCGTTTTCCCGGGCATGCCGGTTTTCTACCAGGCGTTTTGTGAAATGGAGACGACGCCGGCGCTGCCGAAGTTGCGCCTGTGCATTTCGGCCGGCGCACCGATGCCGCTCGAAGTGGCGCGGAAATTCCGGGAGAAATTCGGCCAGACGATTCATTCGTTCTACGGCTCGTCGGAATGCGGCGGCATTTGTTACGATCGCGAAGCGCGATTGGAGGAAGCGGGTTTTGTCGGACCAGCGATGAACGGAGTCACGATCGATACGCTTGATCCAGACGCGCCGGCCAGCCGCATCCGCATTCGAAGTTTCGCCGCCGGCGACGGTTATTTTCCCGAGCCCGATGAGGAGAAACTTGGCGGCGGATTTTTTAGTCCCGACGATCTTCTAAGCACGAGCGCCGATGGTTTTCGCATCGTCGGCCGGGTTTCCGACGTCATCAATGTCGCAGGGAAAAAGGTGAATCCCGCGGAAGTGGAGGCCGAGCTGCTCCGCTTCGCCGGAGTGCGCGGGGCGGTCGTGTTCGGACGCGAATCCGCTTTGCGAAATGAAGAAGTGGCCGCGTGCGTCGCTGCCAATGGGGAGATTCGCGAAGCGGAGCTGCTGGATTTTTGCCGGCAACGCCTGAGCGGGTGGCAAGTGCCGAAGCGGATCTTTTTCGTCGAAGAAATCCCGGTCAACGAGCGCGGAAAAGTGAGCCGACGTGAACTCGCGCAACGATTTGCAAACAAATGATGCGCTCGGATGGGACGTTTATTTCGATTCAGGAGAAAGGGAAATCAATCATGCGAACAATCTTACTTTCTTTTATCGTCGCCATCGTTTTACTCGGCGGATTCACCAGTTGCTCGACAACGGTCAAGACCGACAGCGGCCACGGTGTAA
This sequence comes from Chthoniobacterales bacterium, assembly GCA_035476555.1. Lineage (GTDB taxonomy): Bacteria > Verrucomicrobiota > Verrucomicrobiia > Chthoniobacterales > UBA10450 > AV80. The sequence goes on from DATILK010000109.1 coordinate 1,176, forward strand.
CGGCAGGCGTACATTAAGCAAGGAGGGGCGCTTTCCGAACCGCCCTCTTAAGACTTCGGCGGTTTGTAAACCGCCGCTCCTTGAAAAACTGCTTTCCATTTTCGCGAGAGCAGGCATCTGTCACTTAAGGCGTGGCGCGTGAGTGCCGAAGTGCGCAGACCCCCGCGCCGATTTCATTGTGAACGACGCTACGCCCAGCCATTCCGCTGACGAAACCGCCTTGACCGGTCGTGTTCTGGTTCTCGAACCGGACCTGGAGATGGCGGAGAAAATCCACGCGGCCCTGCATGAAGCGGCACCCGCCGCGGAAGTGGATGTCGCGCCCACAGTCGCCCAGGCTCACGGAATCGTCGTTAACGCGAAGCCCGATCTCTTTGTCCTCGACGCCGAAGCGGTCCCGGATCTTGGCCAGGAATTTCTTTACGATCTTCGCACGAGCCATCCGAACGCTCGCGCCATCGTTCTCACCGGGCACCTGGCCACTCATCGCGAACAGGCCGCCAGTCTCAGTGCGATTCATTTTTTGGAAAAACCGTTTCCGCACGGCGATTTCGTCGATCTGGTCCAGGCGCTTCTCTCGCCGTCCACCAGCGCCGACAGCGAAAAATTTCAGGGAACGCTCAGCGATCTTCATCTGGCCGACATCATTCAGCTCAAATGCATGAGCGGTTCTTCGGCTGCGCTGCAATTCAGCGGACCGAACGGCGAGAAGGCACGCGTTTATTTCGATGGCGGTCAGGTCCGGCATGCCACCGCGCCGGGCAAGGAAGGTGTGGCCGCGTTCAACGAAATCGTGAGCTGGAAGGGCGGGCAGATTTCCGAAGTGTCGGGTGCAGGCCCGGCGCCACGGACGATCCATGATGATTGGCAGATCTTGCTCATGGAAGCGGTCCGCAAAATGGACGAGACCCGCGACAAGCGGCCGGCGCCGTCGATGAAACGCAAATCGGCGACGCGCAAAGTTCTGGTCGTCGACGACAGCCTGATGCTGCTGAGTTTCGTGAAAGAAATTTTGTCGGAAGCGAACTACGAAGTGACGACAGTGGCCACGGCGGAGGATGGATTGAGCGCGGCCACGAATGATCCGCCCGACCTGATCCTGCTCGATTACATTTTGCCGGACATGAAAGGCGACGAGGTTTGCCGGCGGCTAAGCGATAACGCGGCAACGGCGAGCGTGCCGATCGTTTACATGTCGGGATTCGGAACGGACCTCCAGCCGGACCAGATGACCAGCCCGAGTGTGATAGGATCGTTGAACAAACCGTTCACATCTGATTTGCTAATGAAAACGGTGGAGAAATACATGCCCAACGATCCAAACGAACCGGCCGAACCTCAGAGCGAGTCCGTGGAAATGCAGCCGTCCGCTCCGGTGGAAGAGCCGGCCTGGACCGCGCCGGTTTGGCCGCAAGAAGAGACGACGGCGGCACCGTTTGAAGCGGACAAACCAATTTGGCCTGAGCCCGGCGATCAACCCGCAGCCGCTCCCGCGGAAACCGCGGAGATCGCATCCGCCGCCGGCGCCACGGGCGATGCCTGGTGGAGTGCGCCGGTAACCGCTTCCACCTGGGAATCGCAGCCGGCCAGCGCGCCGACTTCATTCCAATCCCCCGCCGACTCGGCCGCGACGGAAGAACGGATGCCTCTGAACGGAGCGTTCTTTTCCGGCGACACCAGTTTCTTTTCGCTCAACGGCGCGCTGCACACCATCGGCAAAGAAAAACTTACGGGCACGCTGCGCACCTACTGGAACAAGGCGAGCGTCGATCTGTTCGCGCGCGACGGCGCGATCATCCTCGTCACGACCCGCGATCCGGTCCTCTATTGTCCGGAAGCGCCGATCACGCTGGTAAACGTCGACGCGGAACAGACCGAGAAAGGCCGCGCGGAACAACGCGAGACCGGCTGTCCGCTTTTCCTCACTCTCGCGCGCGAAGGATTGATTCTCCACGAACCTGCGGTGCAACTCGTGCAGCATTACGGCCAGAAACTTTTTGCGCAGCTTTGGACGGCGAAAAAAGTCCGGTTCGTTTTCGAAACGAGCGAGACGCTGCCGGAATTCGCCAGCCAAGTTCCCGGCGAAGAAGACATCGATCACTGGATTCTCACGACCCTGCGTTGCATTCAATTTCAGGAACTCGGCGACCAGGAGATCGAATCGGGCTCGATCCCGGCCTATACCCGCGACGGTTACGAGCGCGTACAAAATCTCCGGCTCACCGTGGCGGAAGCGCAGTTCGCCTCACAGTTCAACGGTGTGCGCTCCGTCGCTCAGATCGCGAAGAATCTCCGGCTCGACATCAAGTTCGCGCGGCTCACCTTGTTCCGCTTTCTCGCGCTGGAGATCGTCGAATGCTGGCCGCCGGCCACGACCACGGCAAAGCCGGAGAAGCGCGGCTTCTTCCAGAAGTTCGGGTTTGGCGAGTAGCTCGCGGGCATCATCGTCGCGATGAAGAAGAAGGTCCTCGTTGTCGATATCGGCGGGACGCACGTGAAGCTGATGATCTCGCACCGCGACACCCGGAAATTCGATTCCGGGATGAAGCTCTCGCCAAAAGAACTCGTCTCTCAGATCAAAAAAACGGCAGCGGGCTGGAATTACAACGCAATCTCGATCGGCTTTCCTTCCGTGGTGAAAAAAGGCCTCGTCAAAAAAGACCCGAAGCATCTGGCGCCGGGCTGGGTCGACTGGGATTTCGGCAAGTCGTTAGGCAAACCGACTCGCGTCATCAACGACGCGGCGATGCAGGCCCTCGGCAGTTATCGCGGCGGCCGGATGCTTTTTCTTGGCTTGGGGACCGGCCTCGGCTCCGCGCTCGTCTGGGAAAAAAATCTTCTTCCGCTCGAGCTTGGCGATCTGCCTTATGAAGGCCGAATCATCGAAAAGTATCTCGGCAAAATCGGCTTCGATAACTTGGGGAAAAAGGAATGGATGCGTCACGTCCTCTTCTGCCTGAAGTACCTTAAACTTTCTTTCATTGCCGATTACATCGTGCTCGGCGGCGGTAACGCCAAACAATTCGACACTCTGCCCGACGGGGTCGAGCCCGGCGACAACCGCAACGTCTACCTCGGCGGCCTCCGCATGTGGGACACCGATCCCAAAACGCGCCGCCCGAAGTGGAACGTGATGTAGCGCCGACACTAGATGGTAACCCTCCGCGTATTCGACAGTGCCCTCAAAGCGGGGCTGGCCAAATCGCTCCTGGAAGATCGCGGGATCGAATGTGCTCTCGCAGACGAAGCTTCACATGATCTAAGCGGCGCGGCCGTCGCGGTTCCAGTCCGTCTCCTTGTAAAAGAAGAACAGGCGCAGGAAGCGTTGCGCATTCTCGATAATCCAGGTCCCGGATTGCCGGACGATTTTGATCCCGGCGCGAATCCGGAAGAATCCGGGCCGGAGATTCGGTCCGATGTCGCGACCCAATTGGACCAGCTCCGGAAAACCGTTCGCCGGCTTATCGTCCTCTCGACGGTGCTTTTCTTTCTTCTCTGGTGCTTCGTCGCCTATCTGCTGACCGACCGACCGAATTATGCCAGTCGACTCTGGCTCGCGATTACAACAGCGTCGCGACATTCGGACTTTGAGAAAGCCACGCGTCTGGCTGAAACCGCAGTGAAACGATATCCACGCGAATATTGGTCGCACGAATGGCTGGCCGATGTTGAGTTCCGCGCGAACAACCTGAAAGGCGCGGAGATCGAATATCAACGCGCCTACGACTTGTTGCCCAACCAGGAAATCCAGAAGCGCTTGCAAGAGATTCGCATTCGAACGGCGGCGCAGCCCTCGCCTTCACCTTCGGCAAGCGGAACGCCGAGTCGATGAAAGAGCGGCGGCGTTACAGCAGCTTTAACTTCGTCAGGTCCTGCGAATCGACGATGCCGACGGGCGCCTGGTGATCGTCTACCACGACGAGATCGTCGATGCGATGGCGCTCGAGAAGGTTCAAGACTTCCACGGCGAGTTTGTCCTGATGAACGGTGACGGGATTCAGCGTCATCAGATCGCCGACGAGGCGATCGGCAATTTTGTTGTCGGATTGGAAATGGCGGACGAAATCGCCGTGCGTGAAAATGCCGAGGAGCTGGCCTTCTTCATCGGCGACAACCGCGGCGCCGGCCCGGACTTCAGTCATGGTTTTTAAAACGTCGCGGATTGTCGCGTCGGGCGCGACCATGGCGAGCGCGTGACGTGGCCGCATGATCTGGTGAACGCGCAAGAGCAGACTGCGCCCGATCATTCCCGCGGGATGAAAGCGGGCGAAATCTTCTTTTTGAAAACCGCGCGCCTCGAGGAGCACCATCGCGAGCGCGTCCCCAAGCGCGAGCATGACCGTCGTGCTCGAAGTCGGCGCTAGGTTTAACGGGCAGGCTTCCTGTTCGATGTTTACGTCGAGAACGACGTGCGAATTCTTCGCCAGGATCGAATTCATGTCGCCGCAAATCGCGATGATCTGGACTTGGAACCGCGCGATCGCCGGCAAGACGCGCAGCAGTTCCTCCGTCTCGCCGCTCGCACTGAACGCCAGGATCACGTCACCGTCCGCGACCATTCCCAGATCGCCATGCAAGGCGTCGAGCGAATCGAGCACCACCGCCGGCGAACCGGTGCTGGTCAACGTCGAGGCGATCTTTCGGCCGATGTGGCCTGACTTGCCTACGCCCACCACGACAATTTTGTTGCGCGCTTCCAGGCAATCCTTCATTAGCGCGACCGCGCGCGAAAAATCATCGTCGAGCCGTTCGCGCAGACGTTGCAGCTCGACAATCTCAATGTCGAGAACGCGCCGTGCCTTTTCCAGGTAATCCATCGCGCCTTGATTGTGCGCCGAGGGGCCCGGGATGACAATTACTTGCTTTTCCGCAACCAACCTGATTGAACTGGCGTTCCATCCTTATGAAAACGTGCCTGCTCGTCCTTTGTCTGATCGCGACCGCCGCCACCTCGGTCTACGCCGAAACTTATCGCGCACCGGTCATTCGGCAGCGCCAGAAACAGCAGCCGAAGGAACGCAAGCCGCCGCCATTGGCGCCAGTGCCGGTCGACGGCGTGATTCCGCGCGCCGTTCGTGGCGGCAATCTTCTCCAAATGTTTAATCCGAAAGCGCCCGCCAAATACGGCACCTCGCAGGACGCCGTCGTTTTCGACCCCGCGCCCATGAATCAGCCGATCGCTCAGAACGGCCAGACGGATGCCGGCAAATGGAAGGGCATTAAGTTTTTCGTGTTTCGGTTTTGACGGAAGCCGTCGACGGGTCGCCGCGGCCGGTGGTCGCGTGTTATTGCGCGACCTTTCTCAAGCCGGAGATGCTCCACATCTACCGGCAGATCACTTCGCTGAAGCGAGTCGAGCCTTTCGTGATCGCGCAAAAGCGCGAAGAAGTGGAGCGCTATCCGTTCGAGAAAATCGCGATCGTCGGGAAACCGGCGACGCATTTGGTTCGCCGATTCTGGTTCAAACAAATGCAAGAAGCGCCCTGGCAAATTTCGCCGGGTGAAGTCGAGAAGCTCAAGGCTGTTCTCGGCGAAGTGAAGGCCGAGCTGCTTCACATTTATTTCGGACACATTGCCGTGCACTTGCTGCCGTTGATTCAGGCGTGGGCGAAACCCTCGGTCGTTTCATTTCATGGCGCGGATGTGATGGTCGACCTGGACAAGCCGGCTTACCGCGCGGCGACGCGACAAATGCTCGAGGCCGTGCGGCTCGTCCTCGTCCGGTCAGAGTCGTTAGGCCGGGCGCTCATCAATCTCGGTTGCCCGGCGGGAAAAATCCGGCTCCAGCACACCGGAATACCCGTCGACGAAATTCCGTTTCGTCCGCGCGAGTGGCCAGCAGACGGCGCGTGGAAATTCGTCCAAGCCTGCCGGCTCATTGACAAGAAAGGGTTGCGGGTCAGTCTGCGTGCCTTCGCGAAATTCGCCGCGCGTCATCCGGGATCGACGTTCACGATCGCGGGCGAAGGCCCGTTGCGAAATGAGCTCGGGCAGCTCGCGGCCGAGCTCGGACTCGCGGACAAAGTTTTCTTTCCCGGATTTATTTCGCAGACGCAACTGCGCGAGCTCTTTTATCAGTCGCACATTTTCCTTCATCCCAGCGAAGTGGGCGGCGATGGGAATCAGGAAGGCGTCCCCAATTCCATGCTCGAAGCGATGGCGAGCGGCCTGCCCGTGTTCGCCACCGAGCACGGCGGAATTCCGGAGGCGATCGAGAATGGGCGAAGTGGAATTCTGGTGAACGAGCGCGACGAGGAAGCGCTCGCCCTCGCGTTGCTGGAGCGAACCGCAAACCCCGAAGGACTCGCGGCGATTGCCCGCAACGGCGCCGAAGTCGTGCGCAAACATTTCGAGCAGCATGGCCAGACCCGCCAGCTCGAGGATTACTACGTCGAGGCAATCCAGACAAAGTAGCCGGCAGCGAAACTTGCGCGGGCGATGGGATTGCGGTTGAATTAGTTAATGATACGCCCAGTCAAGGTGGAGGCGTTGCCGCATTACCAACTTCACGTTGTTTATTCGGACGGAGTTGATGGAACAATTGACCTTTCTCGGGATGTTGGAAATGGAGTGTTCACGCCTCTCGTTGATCCCGCCGTGTTCGCTATCGTTCACCTCGGGAAGCACGGACAGATTGCTTGGTCGGACGAAATCGAGATTTGTCCGGATGCAGTTTACCTGGAAATAACAGGCAAACGGGCGGCCGAGGCGGCGCATGCCTGAAGTCAGCCGATTTTACGGAATCGTTGTTCGGTTTTATTATCGCGATCATCCGCCTCATCATTTCCATGCTATCTATGGCGAACACGAGGCGTTGATCGAGATCGAGAGCGGCGCCATTTATCTAGGCTCATTACCCAGGACGGCTTTTGATCTTGTGAATGCGTGGCGCGCGCTTCACCTCGCCGAA
>DATILK010000110.1:0-2724 GCA_035476555.1 Chthoniobacterales bacterium
AAGGAAGAAATCGGGCGCGGCGTCGGCGCGCTCGCGCTCATCAGCGTGCTGCTGATCATGATCATGATCATGGCGGTGCTGGCGCTGGTGGTCGTGCAGGCGCTGGCGAAAAGTCCGTGGGGCGTTTTTACGATCGCGACCACGATCCCTGTCGCGATGCTCATGGGGCTCGGGCTCAAGACTGGCCGGATGAGCGTGAAATGGATCACGATATTTGGTGTCGCCGGCCTCGCGTTCGCCGTTTGGGGCGGACAATTTCTAGCGAGCTATCCAGCGATCGAACATTGGTTTCGCCAGGATGAAAAATGGATGGCCTGGGCGGTGATGATTTACGGGCTGGCGGCCTCCATTCTTCCCGTGTGGCTGCTTCTGACGCCGCGCGATTATCTCAGCACGTTTTTGAAACTCGGCACCGTCGCCGCGCTCGCGGTCGCGGTGATTTTGTTGCGCCCGGTCTTGCTGATGCCGTCCCTCTCGCGGTTCATCGACGGCACTGGCCCCGTGTTCGCCGGTCCGGTGTTCCCGTTTGTTTGCATCACGATCGCCTGTGGCGCCGTTTCCGGGTTCCACTCGCTCATCTCTTCCGGCACCACCTGCAAGATGATCGCGCGCGAATCGCGGATTCGCGACATCGGTTACGGCGCGATGATCACCGAGATGATGGTTGCGCTCATGGCGATGATCGCCGCGTGCGTCTTTCAGCCCGGCGAATATTTCGCGATCAACACGAAGGGCGCGCCCACCGAAGTGGTGGCGAAGATCAGTGCGGCCGGTTTCCCGGTAACCGAAGCAGGCATGGAAAAACTCGCGACCGATCTCGGCGAGAAAACGATGTTTAACCGGGCTGGGGGAGCGCCGACTTTTGCCGTCGGCATGGCCCATATGTTTTCGCGCGTGACCGCGAACCCGACCGCGCTCGCGCTCTGGTATCACTTCGCGATCATGTTCGAAGCGCTCTTCATCCTGACCACGCTCGACGCCGGGACGCGGGTCGGGCGATTTCTACTCCAGGATTTGCTTGGCAATTTGTGGAAACCGCTCGGCAACACCCGCTCGTGGACGGCGAATCTTTTCTCGAGCGTGGTGCTCGTGGCCGCCTGGGGCTGGTTCCTGTATCAGGGCGTGATCGATCCGCTCGGCGGCATCAACAGTCTCTGGCCGCTGTTCGGTCTCGCCAACCAACTGCTTGCTGTCATCGCCCTTTGTCTCGGCACCACCGTGCTGATCAAGATGGGCAAAGCCCGCTACGTTTTCGTGACGTTGATCCCGCTCTGCTTCATGACTGCAGTTACCTTCAGCGCCGCTTATCTGAAAATCTTTTCCGCCGATCCCAAGCTCGGCTTCCTCAGCGGCGCCGATTCACTCACCCGCACCGCTGCGACATTATCCGATCCGACAAAAGCCGCCGAAGCTCTCCGTCAGGCCGCGATTTGGCGTTTCGACGCCATGGTCGCGTTCGCCTTCGTCGCCCTGGTTTTCCTGATCGCCGCCGGCGGCGCCTGGGAATGGTGGAAACTTCTCCGCGGCACCAAGCCCGTCGTCCTCCACGAAAGCGAATTCATTCCGCTTTCCCGCGTCGAGTCAGGCGGCGTGTAATCTGGCTTTCGCCGAATTGCGTCGGCCACCGCGCGCCAGTCGGCTTTTGTTACTGGTCCTCGATGGCGAAATTGACCGTCGATTTGATGATTTCCGCTTTGGCGAAATGGTTGAAGCCGAGTATGACGGTGCGGGTGGCGGTGAGAGTGGCGCCCTCGCCGTCGACGACGGTTTCGATTTCGACGAGGAGAGAGCCGTCTTTTTGCCAGCTCTTGGCGGTCGTTGAATCCAGCCCGGCGACGTGCGGGAAATTCTTTCCTTTCTTGGCCTTCTCCGGAATCTCGATCGAGAGGTCGGGTAGTTTGATTTCGCGAAAGGTGGAGCCGTCTCGCATGAACACGAAGAGAGACGTCCCGCGTCTCCAAAGGAAGGCGGTAAGCGCGAACCCTTTTGAGTCGGGTCGCCAAAGCACTGCTTCCATAGCGAAGCGTGCGCTCGCCCCCAGGTCCGGATCGGACTTGGCGACGGTCTTCAGGACTTTGCCCGATGCCTTCTCGATTAGGAGGTAGGTTTGTATTTCGTCTTCCGACTTGCTGCCGGAATAGCGGAAGGCAAAACGGCCGTCGGGCGAGGGGAACTCGATGGTTTTCTTCGGCGTTTCGTCCACGTCCTCTGCGCGGATAACGTTGGGGCTCGCGAGAACCAGCAAGGCGATAAGGATCTTTCGGAATTGCGTCATGGTTGTTGCGCCGAGTCCAGCTCGTGGGTCGTGATTTCGAATCTGTGGCCATCGGGACTGCGAAAATAAATGGAGTGGGAAATTTCGTGATCCTCGAAATCGAATCGCACACCGCGACTCCTCAATTCGTCCTGGGCGGCGAGAAAGTTTTTTCGATCAGCGCGAAACGCCAGATGCAACATGTCGATATCATTCGGCTGGCGCTGCTCCGCTGTCGCCGAATCGTGGCCCTCGCGGCGCGGAAACAATGCAATCGCTGTCGTTCCGTTGCCCACGAATACGGGGACGCCGTCCCACATTCCCTCGAAACGCCGCTCGAAACCGAGCACCTCAATGAACCAGGCGGCAGACCCTTCGACGTCGGCAACGGCCAGCGCGACATGGTCGATTCCTTCAAGCGTCATCATGTCAAAGGCAGCGGGATTACGGCGACAGAGCGCCGTCGCTAC
>DATILK010000111.1:0-4146 GCA_035476555.1 Chthoniobacterales bacterium
TGCCGAATCGGACGGCTATCCGCAACTGCACAAGTTAATCGGACGCACCGCAAGAATTTCCGATCTCACGGAATGGATGATCGTTTCAAGCAGCAATCTGGCGACGAATCTCCTGCTCGATTACCTGACGCTCGAAGAAGCTCAGCGCGTTCTGCGCGACGCCGGCGTGAGCGGACTTGAGCTTCGGCGCGGCGTCGACGACACGAAGGCGCACGAAAAAAATTTCAACAACGAGACGACCGCGGAAGGTCTTCGGCAGTTGTTCGCCACTTTGCGCGGCGATTTTCTGTCGAAGCCGAGACGCGAACTGGCCATCAACATTCTGCTCCAGCAGCGCTTCAATTCCATGATTCCCGCGCCGCTCCCGTCGCACGCGAGTGTGGCCCACAAGACCGGCGAAATCTCGACCGCCTGTCACGACGCCGGGATCGTCTATCTCCCGGAACGCGAACCGTACATTCTCGTCGTTCTAACTGAAGTGGCGTCGGAAACGAACGGCCGCCGCGAAACGATCGCCAAAATTTCGGAGACGGTTTTCAAAGCTCTGACGAACCAGGAGGCAAAAGCGTGAAAGCGATCGACGGCCTGAGTCTTTCAGCAGAACACCGGGCGGCGCTTCGCCCCGGCGAAGCGGTGAGCGATGAGAACGGCAGCGTCCATCACTTTCCGCGCTTTTTTTTTGAAATCCCGAGTTGGGAAGAAGCGCACACGCTTCGGGTCGCGACGCATTTCACGCTTTCGGAATTGATCACCGTCGATTCGCGCGAAGCGGATCTGCTCTTGCACACGTTCCCCCACTACGTGCCGTGCGCGATCCTGGCGCTCGCCCGCTACCTCGAAGATTTCCGGCGCGAAGTGGAGGCGCCGGTTTTTGTCAGCGCGAACGGCGGATATCGATCGCCCGCGCATCGAATCAACCGAGGCGTGTCGCTCCACAACTGGGGAACCGCCGCTGATATTTACCGCGTGGGCGAAACCTATCTGAACGACGAGAAATCCATCAATCGGTATGCCGAGATCGCGGCGTCGCTCGGTGCGGAAGTGCGCGTCCGAAGTTATCGAGACGGCGACGATCATCTCCAGGTCGATCTCGGTTATCTCACCATCGTGCCACGAGAATGCAGCGAATCGTAAAACAGGATCGATCAAAAGCGGGCGGACACATTCATCTGCCGCCGCCACGCGCGGTCATCGGACTTGAGGCGGAATTCAGCCTGATCATCAACGACGTGCGTCAGCTCCCCGAAAAAGTTTTCGGGACCGCACAAAAACTTATTCGTCACAAAATGCTGCCACGCACCGGTCGTTCTTTTCAATTGCCGTCCGGCGGCGCGATTTATTTCGACACCGGCGTCATCGAAGTCGCGACGCCAATCGTCGAATTGGAACCGGGCTGCTGCTATCGTGCGACGCGCCTCTTGTGGGAACAAATCCATTACGTCGGCGGCGAGCTGCGGCGTTGGGCGCGACGAAACAAATGCGGGGCGCGTCTCCAGGGATTCAGCACCCATTACAATTTTTCCTTCGAACCGAAGCACGCCTCGGCGACGCGCGACGCCAAACGGCTCGGCTTTTTACTCGCGCATATACTGCCGGCGCCAGTGACGTTACTGGCGGCGAATCGCAAGAGCACCGCCGTCGGCGTTCGCCCGCGCGGGAAGCGAATCGAAGTGACCGCCGATTTCACTCCCGATGCCGCGCTCATGCTGGCGACGTGCGCGTTCATCGCCGGTGCCGCTGGGGTGGCGAGCGCCTGGTCTGATTACGATCTCGCGCAGCTGGAGAAGAACAAGATCCCGCGGTTCGCGCCGTTCCGTTTGCGGAAACATTCATCGCGCAAGGGCTGGCGCATGACGAAACAATCGCTCGCCCGCGATCCATTCGGTTGCGACGTGAGCGCGCCGATTTGGAAATTGCGTGACGGCCGGGAGCTGAGTCTCCGCGACATCGCACGCGAAACATTGGAGCCGTTTCGCGCCAACATTCGCCGCGTCGGCGACCTCGAGACGTTGCGCCATATCGAAGCGGTCTTCGACGGCGACGCGCGTTCGTTGCTCGACTTTCCCGAGCGTCCGGAAGCCTACGACGACGCCGGCCACGAATGGAATTGGAACCGGCGACGGATGCGGCATTGGCCGCGCTCAGCCTATGAGAAAGTGATTCATCGCGTGATTGCGCGGCAGCCGATCCAGATTCGAGGAAAACGTTACGTCGGCGAGCGGATGCAAGGCTGGTACGAAGTGATGTTCCGCGAAACGAAAACCGGCACGCGCCGGATTTTCAATTTGGATCACCTGGCGAAATTGATGGCGCGGAAGAAGAAGTTGTAGCGACGGCGCTACAACAAAATCACTACAGCCCCATCATCTCCCGAACGTACTTCACGGGCGGGCTGCCGAACGAGATGACGGTGTCGTTGTATTTCTTCAAATCGAACTTCGCGCCGCCGCGAGCTTTGGCTTGTTCGCGCAAGGCGAGATGTTCGGTGACGCCGACGAAATAAGTCGAAAGCTGGGTCGAGCTGAGCCGGGCCCGTTTCCATTTTGCGACGGCTTCGCCTTCCTGCTGGAATCCTTCTTTCATCATCACGTCGAGAGCTTCCTGCTCGCTCATGTTCGCGGTGTGAATCGATTGGTCGATGATCGCGTTGCAGATCACGCGTAGCCGCATCTTGAGCTGCTGCATTTTCACTTCGGGTCCGCCGTAGCCGGCTTCGGCCATGAATTGCTCGGTATAAACGGCCCAGCCTTCGATAAAGGTGCCGCTTTGGAAAACTGCCCGGACGAGCGTCGGCGCCTTGAACTCATTTGAATGGGCCAGCTGCAAATAATGTCCCGGCATCGCCTCGTGCACCGTCAGGTCGCGGATCATGAAGTTGTTGTATTCCCGGAAAAACGAAGTTTTACGCTCCGGAGTCCAGTCGTTAGGCGTGGGCGCGACGGCGAAAAACGTTTTGCCATTTTTCTCCAGCGGTCCCGGTGAATCGCAGTAGGCGATCGCCTGGCCGCGCTTGAATTCCGGCATGACGATGATGTCGACCGGCGTCGTCGGCACCGTCACGAGCTTCTTCGCCTTCACGAAGTCGGTTGCCTCTTTCAAGACTGTCTTCGAATAGCCGACGATCGTGTCGTCGGTCGGCCGTTGCTCGGCCAGCTTGTCGAGCACGGCGGCCGTAACTTTTTTGCGGTCGGCCAGTGTTGCCTCATCGGCATTTGGGAACTGCTTTTTGTAGAGCGGCAATGCGGTTTCGTAGATCGCCTTCTGCGTCTGCTCGAGATCGGCGCGCGCGGCTTTCATCAAATCTTCCATCGACATGTCGGAAGCCAGGGCGAAGCGAAGTTTTTTCCGGAACTTGTCCGCGCCAATCCGGAAATCGCCGGTCGAACGCGGCAGCAGATCGTTCTTCAACCAGGTCTTGTATTCCTCCAGCGCCGCGATTGTTTTTGCCTGCAACGGTGCGAGGTCGGCCTTCGATTTCGGCGCCTTATCGAGCGTCTCGTTCAGTCCTTCCTTGATCAGCGAGATCGCGCCCTGGGTCTGGTCGATGGCCGTTTCGGTATAAACCTGCGGCGGATTTTTCAGGTTCGCCTTCGCCTGCGCGATGACCGCCGGAATTTTCTCCATGCGGGCCTTGATGCTGGCCGCGCGTTTTTCCGCCGGCGCGAAATCGCGCGCGACGAGTAGATACAGGCTATTGGCGAGGCTCTCGTTATAAAGCAGAGGATTCCAACTGCGTTCCTTCAATTCTTCGATCCCGAAAATTTCGTTATCGATGTTGTCCTTGAGCAAACGGACATCGACTTTGTTCGGTCCCGTCAATTTCGTCAGGTCGCTAAACTGTTCGAGTTGCTGGCGAAAATCCTTGGCTCGCTTCAGTTCCTTGGCCTCCGCTTCGTCGGAATAATCACTGAGTTTGTCGTCGAACCGATGATCGCCCAGGCCGGTGGCGTATTCCGGGTTCACCTGGAGCAGACCTTCGATGTAATCCTTTGCCTGTTTCTGGAAACGATCGTCTTCCTGCGTGGCGAGCAGACTTATCGGCAGTGCCGCCGACGCGAATAAAATAAGAAGCGATGATTTCATAAGCGAGGTGGTGTCAGGCTCTGGGGAGCGCTCGCGCCTCGCGTGCTGGCGAAGGCGCCCTCG
>DATILK010000112.1:0-3785 GCA_035476555.1 Chthoniobacterales bacterium
GACCTCCAGAAATGATCATCGGAATCCCGATTTATCAGAAGGTCGACCTTCTCGACGTGGCGGGGGCTTACGAAATCCTCAGCTTGATGAAGGAATTCGACCCGGTTCTCGCCGTCGAAGTCTATCTGATCGCGGCCAAGCGAGGAACGATCACCACGCGGGATGGTTTGATGTTGAAGCCGCACAAAATTTTTAGCGACGTCTCGCACCTCGATGTCTTGTGGGTCCCAGGCGGCGACCCAACCGCGCTGAAAAAGTTAATGAACGATCCGGCCCGGACCTATCTGGAATTCCTCATTACGCGCAGCAAAAACGCCCGCTTCGTCTGCTCGGTTTGTGAAGGTGCGTTGCTCTTGGCTAAAGCGGGGCTGCTCGATGGATACGAGGCGACCACGCACTGGGCGTTCCTTCCCTGCCTGACGCAATTCCCCGCCATAAAAGTGGTGGCTGGTTATCCGCGCTTTGTTGTCGATCGCAATCGGGTGACGGGCGGCGGGATCTCGTCTGGGCTCGATGAAGCACTGAAGCTGGTAGAACTCGTGAGCAGCTACGAAATCGCCCAGCAGATCCAGCAACGCACTCAATATTATCCATGTCCGCCCGTGGCGAGCGTCATTCCTCCCTCGGACCAATGTCCGCTGGATAGTTAAGTGCGGGCACTTCGTGCTGTAACTCCGGTCCGATCTGCGCGAATTACTCGCTGTGAATCGGCTCGAAGAAATTTTGGCCACGAAATGCGACGAGATCGCGCGGCTACGGACGCGCCGCGATGAGTTGCATCGTGCCGCGCTCTTGCGGAATGACCTTCGCGGCTTCGGGTCTGCGTTGAAACAAGGCGAAGGCAAAGTTTCGCTCATCGCCGAAGTAAAAAAGGCGTCGCCGTCCGCGGGAGTGATTGTTGAAACGTTCGATCCCGTTGCGATCGCGAAGAACTACGCGCGCGCTGGAGTCGAAGCGATTTCAATTCTGACTGACGAAAAGTTTTTCCAGGGGCATCTCGATTATCTGAAATTGATTCGCGAGCAGGTGCCCCAGCCTCTTCTGCGCAAGGATTTCATTCTCGATCCGCTCCAGATCGTGGAAGCGGCCAGTGCCGGTGCCGACGCGATCCTGCTCATTGTGGCAGCTCTCGATCAGCATCAGCTAATTAATTTGCTCGAAACCGCGGCAACCTATCAACTCGACGCGCTCGTGGAAGTTCACACGCTCGCCGAACTCGATCGCGCCCTCGAAACGCCGGCGCAAATCATCGGAATCAATAATCGGAACCTGGCGACATTCGAAGTCGATCTTGGCGTCACCGAAAAACTGAGCGAACAAGTGCCGGAAGAAATCGTCCTCGTAAGCGAAAGCGGAATCCGAACGGCTGAGGATCTCGCCCGGATCAAAGCGTGCGGAGTGGATGCAGTGTTGATCGGCGAGGCGTTGATGCGCGGACAGTCTGCGCTTCTGCAACGCAACGGCGGATCGTAAACCGTCTCTCGCGCGCTACCCTTTTCCCCAGCTCGAAGCTACGAGCTGTTTGATTGTGCTCCACAAGCCGGCGGGAGGACCGGCGGCCTTCGCCGACCTTGCAACCAACACCGGAACGTTCGCGCGATTCACAATTTCCCGCGTCACATCCCCCATGATGTAATGGCCCAGCGGTCCTCGCGTCGGCGATGAGCCGGTGACGATGAGATCGTGACCGCGTTCACTGACTTCGGCAAAAATCTGGTCGAGCACGAACCCGTGACGAACGCGCACTTCGACGAGCACGCCGAGTTTTTCCAGGCTCTGTTTTTGCGCGAGCAAATTGCGGCCGAGCTCCGACCCGGATTGCAGCAAACGTTCGACGTCTTCCTCGAGCCGCATCAGGTCGGCGTAAATCGCGGGCGGTTCAGCCATGACGTGCAGGAGCGTGACCGAGGCGCCCACGGCGGCGCCAAGTTTGCCGGTCAATTCCACCGCCGCGTCGATGTATTTTTTCCCGCCGGTGCAAACGATGAAACTCTTCAACGTCTCGCAAACGCCGGTCGCCAACAGCACCGGAGTCGGGATCGCCTTGATCACCTCGTAAGTTTTTCCCGAGCGCCAATAAGGTCCGCTGCTCGTCTTTCGCCGTCCGCCGATAATCGTCATGTCGTAACGCTGCGACTTCGTTTGCTCCAGGATTTCGCGGATCGGTTCACCGGAGCGCGTCACGATCTCGGGTGAAACGCCGAAGCGCCGGAGTTTTTCCGCCTCCCTCTCGAGCGCGTCGCGCAACGGCTTTTCGTCCGCCGACACTTCGGAGATCCCGAGCAACGTCGCTTCAGCTTTGGTCGGCGCCGCGACCAGTCCAGCCAGGAGAACCGGTTTGTCCGCCGGGTCGGTGCCGTCGCTGCAAATGAGAATGCGCATACCCTAAAGTTTGTGGCCGGTTACCATGGTGTAGATCACGATGGCGGCGCCGATCAATGGCAGCGGCACGAACGCCATCCGAATTTTCGGGCCCGCAAAATACTGCGTGGAGATCGCGCCGATTTGCGCGCCAATCGCCGCGCCGGTGTGCATGACGAGCGCGATCAGAATGTCGACGTTGCCTTTGAGCGCGTGGCTGAACGTTCCGTAGCTGGCCGAGATGATAATCTCGAAAAGATCGGTCCCCACCGCGAGGTGCGTGGGAATTCCGAGAACGTAAACGAGCATCGGCATTCGAATGTAGCCGGCGCCGCCGCCGAGGAATCCACTGAACAAACCGCCAATGAAGGAGACCAGAATGATCACCCAGAGCGAGATCGCTTTCACGCCGGACGCTGGCAGCGAAATCATCGGCCAGATTTTCAGTCGCTGGATGGCTTCCGTTCGGTGACTGAAAGAAGACTCGTCTCTTTTCGCCGCGGTCCCTGGCGTCTTGGTCCGCGGCCCGCGTCTCTTCTGGTAGCGCAGAGTCCGCCACGCTTCCCAGATCATAAAACTCGAGATGCTGACGTAGATCACAATCGAGACAATGCTGACGACGAAGTTGATATTTCCGGCGCGCTTTAACATCTGGATCAATTGCGCGCCGACTTCGGCGCCACCCATCGTGCCGATCGCCATGATCAGTCCGAGCTTTAGATCGACATTGCCCAGGGCACGATGCCGCCTCGCTGCCACGACCGATTTGCCAACGATGTGCGCGAGGTCAGTCCCGACCGCGAAGCTCCAATCCAACCCAACGGCGCGCAGCGCAGGTCCCGCGATAAAACTTCCGCCAACGCCAAAAAACCCGCCCAAAATTCCGATGACAAATCCGACCACCACCAGATAGACGGGGCTGATATGCGAGTTCGAGATTGGGAAGAACATGGCTTATTGGGCGCGACGCAGGATCCGCAGCAGCCAGGTCGTCACGCTTTCGAGCAACACTGCCTGGCCGATGATCAGCAGGATCGCCATCAACGCGTAAAGTTTCACGTGGTGCAGGTGCAAATCCTGGAGCCAATCGGCGAGAAAATGGAGGACGAGAAAGAAATAAACCGTTACGAAAACGATGTAGATCACGAGTTCGAACAGGAACGCCCGCAACGTCTTTGTTTTCTCGTTCTTGGTCGGCCCGCGGGTCATCTCCTTCACTTCGCCGTTCATCTCACGGTTGGTCGCGCCTGTTTATATTCGGAGCAGATTTCCATTTGCGCCCGAGGGCTTTCTTTCTACGTTCCAGTTCGCTTTTTAGCGGGAAACTATGGCCGACGCAGCAAACAAATACCCCGAAAACGTTCAAGGACCTTACTACGTCGATGATCAGTGCATCGACTGCGATCTTTGCCGCGAGACGGCGC
>DATILK010000113.1:0-3284 GCA_035476555.1 Chthoniobacterales bacterium
CGTTTTAAAATTGCCAGTCTGCTGCGCACTCTTTACATCGTCGAAGGCAATGCGGCCCATCCTGGTTTTGCTCGGTTGTCTCGCCATCGGACTTACGCCGGGCTGTGCCGTTCACCGGTCGGCGGAGAAATCGCTCACCGAAAAACAGACGCGTGAGAAAGAGGCGCGCGCCGCCGCCACGGAATGGCTCGCGCTGATCGACGCAGGCGATTACCCGGCGGCCCACGCGCTGGAAGCGAAGCGATTGCGAGCGGCGACGACGGAGGAACAATTCGTTCGTTCCATGGAAAGCCGGCGCGCGCCGTTTGGAAAAATGCTTTCGCGCGCCTTCATCGGCGCGGCTTTTACCCGCAAGCTCACCGGGGCGCCGGATGGACATTACGAGAGCATCCTGTTTCGGACGTCGTTCGCCAATAAATCCGTCGCCGCCGAGCGCGTGATTCTAAGTTTCGAATCCGACGCCTGGCGGGTGGTCGACTATCGCGTCTATTGACGCTTTCCGGAGTTTAATGTTTGCCGCCAATCGCGTCCGAGTTAAGTTCGGCGCTGTTGGCTAAAACCAAAACCAGGAACCTAAAAAACAACCATGAAGCTTCACAAATATTTCAAAAAAACTTTGCTCGTTGGCTGCGCTCTTCTCGTTACGACTTTCGTCGCTCCGGTGGCGCCGGCCGCGGATGACAATTATTCCTTCAAGGTGAAAAACACGACCGACGAGTTGATCACCAAGATTCTCGTTTCGGAAGACGGCGAGAAATACGGCTACTTCGACATCGGCAAAGGTATCAAGCCGGGCGAAACGATGACGCTCGTCTGGGATAAATCGACCAACAGCAGCTCATGCCACCAATGGTTCAAAGCCGTTTGGGAGAGCGGCAAAGAAGGCAAGCCGGTTAAGTTCGACTTCTGCGAGAAGGATCTGCAGCTGGAGTTTTAAGCGGCTCGACCGGTCAGAACACAAATCTGATTTTGAATGCGGCAGAGTGAAACTGCACTCTGCCGCGTTTTTTATGAATCGATTCACAGCAATCGCGCTCGCTTCCCTCGGGCTCATCCGCCCGGCTCTTGCTGCGGAACCCGAGTCCGCCGATCTGCGTTATTTCCGAGAGCTCGTCGAAACGCGGAACTATTCGTTAGGCCAGCCGGTCTCACCCCAAATAACCCCGGACGGTAAAACAGTGATCTTCCTTCGCGGCGGGGCGCGCGATCCGGTCCTGCGCCTCTACGAATTCACGATCGCCGACGGGAAGGTGCGCGAGATCCTGACCCCGGAAAAGATTCTGCAGGGCGGCGAGGAAAAATTGACGGCGGAAGAAAAGAGCCGGCGCGAACGCGAGCGCCAGAGTTTGCGCGGCTTCACCAGCTTCCAGTTATCCAAGGACGGCGGCAAAATCCTGGTCGCGCTTTCGAGCAAGCTTTACGTCATCGCGCGGGCCGACGGGCGAGTCGATGAATTGCCGGGACGCAATTGGATCGATCCGCATTTCTCGCCGGATGGCAAGGCTGTCGCCGCGGTCAACGCAGGCGAATTACATGTCATCGACCTCGAGAAGAAGGCGGATGCGACCGTGACTTCGGGCGCGAGTGAAACGCTTCAGCACGGGACGGCCGAATTTGTGGCGCAGGAAGAAATGGACCGTCACCAGGGATTCTGGTGGTCGCCGGATTCGCAATCGATCGCTTATCAGGAAACAGACAACAGCGGTGTCGAAGCGCGATTCATCGCGGACCCGCTCCATCCGGAAATTGCGCCTGCGAAAAATTTCTATCCGCGCGCCGGGACAGCAAACGCGAAAGTTCGGCTGGGAATCGTGGCGCGTAGTGGTGGCGAAACACGTTGGATCGAATGGGACAGAGAAAAATATCCGTATCTCACGCGCGTCGTTTGGAAGGAAACCGCGGCGCCGCTTTGCATCGTTGTCCAGAACCGGGCGCAACAGGAAGAACTCGTGCTTGCCGTCGATCCAAGCATCGGCACGACTCGCGAATTGCTGCGCGAAACTGATTCGGCCTGGATCAATCTCGATCACAAGCCGCTGCCACTCTGGTTAACGGATGGAAAACAATTTCTCTGGACGACGGAGCGTAACGGCAGCTGGCAAGTGGAACTGCATTCAGCCGATGGCGCGCTTGTTCGCGCCGTGACGCCGCCCGATTTTTCACTCGAGGAATTGATCGACCTGAATGACGCCGACCGATCCGTAGTGGTGAGCGGCGGAGCGGATTCGCGCGAGCGCCACCTCTTTCGCTTTTCGCTCGACGCGAAGAGTGAACCGCAACGTTTAGCTCGCGATGCCGGAAGTCATACCGCGGTTTTTGGCGAATCGAAGGACCAATTCCTTCATCGGTTCGATCTGATGAACGGCAACGCCGGATGGGAAGTAGCACGCGCTTCGGACGGAAACAAAATCGCGGCACTTCCATCGGTCGCGGAGCGGCCGTCTTCTCTGCCGAAAGTTGAGCTGCTGCGCACGGAAGGCGAGCGGCCGATGGACGCGGCACTCGTTAGGCCGCGCGATTTCAAGAAAGGAAATCGTTACCCGGTCATTCTCGATGTTTACGCCGGCCCCGGTCACAAACAGGTCTTGGCGCAGCCCGATCGCTACATGATCGATCAATGGATGGCGGACCGTGGTTACATCGTGGCCCTGCTCGACGGACGCGGAACGCCGGGACATGGACGCGATTGGGAACGCGCGATCCGAGGAAATCTCATCGACGTGCCGCTCGCGGACCAGGTGGGTGGTCTGCAAGCGCTGGCGAAACACGAACCGGCGATGGACCTGAAACGCGTCGGCGTCGTCGGCTGGTCGTTCGGCGGATATTTCTCCGCGATGGCGGCGATGCAAAAGCCGGACGTTTTTCGCTGCGCGGTGGCAGGCGCGCCGGTCGTCACCTGGGAAAATTACGACACGCACTACACCGAGCGCTACCTCGGCTTGCCGTCGGAAAATGCGGACGGCTACAAGAAAAGCAGCGTGCTCACCTACGTTTCAAACTTGAATCGGCCGCTGTTGCTCGTCCACGGCCTGACCGATGACAACGTTTATTTCCAACACTCGGTCCAACTTTCCGAGGCCCTCTTCGTCGCCGGCAAATCTTTCAATTTCCTCCCGTTGCTCGGCACCCACATGGTAAGCGAGCCATTGCTGCGGTTGCGCCGGCAAATGCGCGTAATCGAGTTTTTCGACGCGGAATTGAAACCGAAAACGAAATAGCGCCGGCTATTGCGAGCTGCGCATCACCTTTTGCACGTCTGATTTCGTTCCGTCCTTATAGGTGAT
>DATILK010000114.1:0-3306 GCA_035476555.1 Chthoniobacterales bacterium
GTAAAACGAACGGCATCGCTCACGTCCGGATCGGAAAAATCGGTCGACAAATCGATCGAACGCGCCGCTGCGCCGACATACTCGGTAAAGTTAGCAATCTGACTGGTCACCACCGGTGGAACGTTTTGGGCAAAGAGCGAAAAAGCCGACGCGTTGAGCATTGCGGCGAGCAGAAACGTTAGGCGATTCATCGGACAACGTTTTTACTCTATTTCGGAAAACCGCGCCACTGCGTTTCGGCTATGGTTTATTTTTAATGTCGAGATGCGTCATCGTCTTTCGCTTCCCCGTCGCCGGATCCATTTCTTCGATGCGCATCTCTTTCAAAAACCAGCGGCCTTCGATCTTTTGTCCCGATACAACCTCGAAGGTTTTCGAAAGTTTCGCGTTCCAATCGTACGCTTCCATTTTCATGAGCGCCCCGTTCTCTTTGCCCACCCAGAGCCAGACATTCGAGTATTGCGATTGCCGGGACGGCGCTTTCATTTCCAGCTTCCAGCACGCGACCGTGCGAATCTCGTTTTCCGCAGTGACACGGCCGGTCTGCCAATAGAGAAAACGGAGCGAGAGATCTTCGTAGGTAATGTTCGTCCCGCGGACCTTGTGGTCGAATTGCGCCGGCGCGATTTTCTCCACGCCTTCGCGCGTCACCATCTCGAGGCGCGAATCGTTTTCGCCCAGGTGCAATTGCAGCGCTTCGTCGGGATTGGAAAACGAATAGCGAACGATCGGCCCGGTCTGGGTAAGGCGGAACGGGACCACCGTCGCCCCCTCGCGCAACTCGCCCTGCAATTCCAATTCCTGTTGCGATTGGCGCAGCCGGACCGAGGCAAGGACGTCCTTCGCCTCCGGAAACGGCGCTGCGAATACAAGCGACACACTGTTGATTGCGCAGAGTAGAACGAAAGAAATCTTGTACATCCGAAACACCATTTAAGTGCTAACTGTTTGGGCCCCGCCTATGGATCAGGCCATTTTTCATCTTATCAACGAACGATGGACGCATCCCGCCCTCGACTTGTTCATGGCCGCCATCAGCGATATCGAGATTTGGAAGCCGTTCCTAATCGTCCTCGCGCTCTGTATCCTGATCTTCGGCGGTTTCAAGGGCCGCGCCTTCATCATCTGTTTGGCGCTCGCCCTGATGGTCGCGGATTATTTTTTGGTTAGCACACTGAAAACGGCGATTAATCGCCGGCGACCGAAACAAGTGCAAAAAGTACGAATGGTGCAATTGGAACGGGCGCATCCGCAATTCCTCACGATCTTCAAGAAACCAACCATCCGGTATTCGGACGAAACCGATCGCGACAAGTCCGGCCCGTCTTTCCCGTCGGGTCACGTAACCGACAACGTGATCATCGGGACAATCTGCGTTCTCTTTTTCCGGCGATGGGGCTGGCTTTATTTTATTTTGGCCGCGGCCATCGCCTGGTCGCGCATTTATCTGGGCGCGCATTGGCCGAGTGACGTCATCGGCACGGCGTTCATGGCGGCCGGCGAAGCGCTTCTCATCGTCGCGCTCGCGGAATTTCTCTGGAAGAAGTTCGCGGCGCAGCGGGCGCCGGAAATGTTCGCGCGGCATCCGCGCCTGATCGAATAAACGATGAGCCACGCGCGCGCGGTTTGGTTATTCCTTCTGGCCCTCACCGGCATCCGGCTCACGATGCTCGGCACGAGCGATCTTTCGTTCGACGAAGCCCATTACTGGATGTGGTCCGAGCGCCTCGCGCCGGCTTACTTCAGCAAAGGGCCAGGGATCGCGTTCTTCATTCGCGCCAGCGCCGCCATTTTCGGCGCCACCGAATTTGGGGTTCGATTCTGGAGTCCGATCCTCGGCGCGGCGACGAGTCTGCTCCTCTATTATTTCACAAGAAAATTGTTCAACGAGCGTGCGGGCTTTTGGACGGTGATCGCGCTCAACGCCATCCCGCTTTTCAACGTCGGCAATCTCGTCATGACGATCGATCCGCTTTCGATCTTTTTCTGGGTCGCGGCCATGTTCACGTTCTGGCTCGCGCTCGAGCGAACCCCGAAGGCGAACGCGCTCTGGTTCGCCACCGGATTGCTGATTGGCCTCGGTTTTCTCTGCAAATACACCAACGCTTTCGAATTTATTTCGGTCGTGCTCGTTCTGGCGCTCGCCCCGCGGCATCGTCGCGAATTCAAGCGGCTCGGATTCTATCTTGTTCTCTTCGCCTTTACGATTTGCCTTATCCCGCCGCTGCTCTGGAATTATCAGCACACCTGGATCACGCTTTCGCATTTGGAATCGCGCGGCGGGCTCGACCAGTCGTTAGGCATTCATCCGCTCGAGCTGCTCGGTTTTCTTTTCAGCCATTTCCTGAGCTTTTCGCCGTTGCTTTTTCTCGCGCTCGCCTGGGCGGTGATCGCGAATTGGCGCCGGGCCCGGCAACAATTCAAGGTCCTTTATCTTTTCTGGTTCGGCATTCCCGTCTTCGCTTTTTATTTCCTGCTTTCGATCAACGACCAGGCGGCGCCGAACTGGGACGTCCTCGCGTTCGTCAGTCTCGCGGTGCTGGCGGCCGCGTATTGGACGGAGCGTCTCGGTTCGCATCGCGCCGCGGCTCCGTTTCTGTCCGTTGCGATTCTGCTTGGAGTTTTCGGCAGCGTGTTCGTGATGGACACCGATGTGCTCCGCAGCCTGAACCTGCCGTTCCCGCATCATCGCGATCCGACCGATCGCGTCCGCGGCTGGAAATCGGCTTCCCGCGCCGTTGAGAAGATCCGTTCCGATTTTGAGATGAAGAACAAGGAGCAGCTCTTCATCATTGCCGATCAACGCGATCGCGCGTCAGAGATGTCGTTTTATTTCAACGACAAACGGGTTGAAGGCGCGGAGCATCCGCCGGTTTACATCGTGGAATCGCAGGACATCCAGAACCAGTTCTCGTTCTGGCCGCGTTACGATCAGTTTGTCGAAGCGCCGCCGAACACGAAACCGGCCGACAGCGAAGTTTATACCGAGGAGGAAGGCGTGAATCTTTTTACCGGCCGCAGCGCGCTCTATGTCCAGAGCGGGAAGGGGACGCTCGTGCCGCATAACATTCGCGCCGGATTTCAATCGGTCGAGCGGATCGCGACCATCGAAGTGGACCGGTTCGGAGCGACGATGCGCGAATGGCAGGTGTTTCTCTGCCGGAATTATCGGACACTGCCGCTATGAGCACCGGGTCGCCCGCGGTGTCGGTGGTGGTGCCGCTGTTTAACGAAGAAGAAAACGTCCCGATCCTCCAGGCGGAACTGACCAGTGCGCTGAGCGGACTGGATTACGAAATCATTTTT
>DATILK010000115.1:0-2540 GCA_035476555.1 Chthoniobacterales bacterium
TCCGACTTTCCCTTTACCCATCACAGAATCACGCTTGCGGTTTATCGAGGCGCCGGAGTTTCAAGGCAAACCGCAACCCGCCGTTGGTTCTCTCGCCGTGACCTCGCGTCCATTCCTTTGCCCTCACCCCATCGCCGCGCGCTCAACGACATTCTCGCTTCGAATCGGTCCTCCTAATTCGACGTTGGACGTTGGGCGTTGGACGTTGGACGTTTTCCGCTTGTGACGACGAACGCGCAACAGCTTCCCGATTCCCACGGCCATTTCGGTCCCTATGGCGGAATGTTCGTTCCGGAAACGCTCATGTCCGCGCTGAACGACCTCACCGCGGAATACGAACGCGCGAAAGCCGACCCGAAATTTCAGGGCGAGCTGGACGATCTCCTCCACAATTTCGCCGGCCGCCCCACTCCGTTGTATTTCGCCGAGCGGCTTACAAAAAATCTCGGCGGCGCGAAAATTTATCTGAAGCGCGAGGACCTTCTCCACACCGGCGCGCACAAAATCAATAACGCGCTCGGCCAGATCCTGCTCGGGCGCCGCATGGGCAAGACTCGCATTATCGCCGAGACCGGCGCCGGCCAGCATGGTGTTGCTTCGGCAACCGTTGCGGCGCATTTCGGTTATGAGTGCGTCGTTTACATGGGAAGCGTCGACATGGAACGCCAGGCGCTCAACGTCGCTCGCATGCGTTTCCTCGGCGCGAAGGTTGTGCCCGTCACCGCCGGACAAGCCACCTTGAAGGAGGCGATCAACGAAGCGATGCGCGATTGGGTCACGAACGTCCGCACCACCCATTACATTCTCGGATCCGCGCTCGGCTCGCATCCGTATCCGATGATGGTCCGCGATTTCCAACGCGTGATCGGAACCGAAACTCGTGAACAAATTCTGAAACGCGAAGGACGACTGCCCGACATTCTGATCGCTTGCGTCGGTGGCGGCAGTAACGCCATCGGAATTTTTCATCCGTTTCTCGAAGACAAATCCGTCCGAATGATCGGCGTCGAGGCCGGCGGAGAAGGAATTCGGACGGGCAAACACGCCGCGCGTTTCCAAGGCGGCCGGCTCGGAGTCCTGCAAGGCACAAAGACTTTCGTCCTGGCGAACGACGATGGACAAATCGAGTTGACCCATTCTGTTTCCGCCGGCCTCGATTACGCGGCGGTCGGCCCGGAACACAGTTACTTGCGCGACCAAAAACGAATCGAATACGTTTTCGCGACCGACGACGAAGCGCTTGCCGCTTTCCAAACGCTGGCTGAAACCGAGGGCATTATTCCCGCCCTCGAAACTGCCCACGCCATCGCGCACACAATTAAGATCGCGCCCTCGCTTTCGCCCGATACACTCCTCGTCATCAATTGCTCCGGACGGGGCGATAAAGATGTGTCACAGGCGGCTGCGCATTTTGGATTCTAAATGAGAAGCATGACGGGCTACGGGCGCGGTGAAGCGGACCACGCCGGCACGAAGATCAGCGTCGAACTGAATTCCGTGAATCGGAAGCAGAGCGATATCGTCATTAATTTGCCGCGCGATCTCGCCATGCTCGAGCCACGCATTCGCCAGGCGATCAATGAGAAAATCTCCCGCGGCCGGATGAACGTCATGATCGGCCTGCAGGAAAACGCCAACGGCGCCGGCGCTCTGGCGCTCGATACCGCGCTCGCGCGCTCCTACCACGAAGCGATGCTGACTTTGCAGAAAGAATTGAGCGCGCCGGGCGAAATCACGATCGGCACTATCCTTCAGGCGCCGGGCGTCATGCGTTCGCCGGAACACAGCGTGAATGCCGACGATGCCTGGCCGGGCGTGCAACGCGCGCTCAACAGCGCGCTCGGCGATCTAGTCAAAATGCGCGAGCAAGAAGGAAAGCACCTCGCGAAAGATTTGATCCATCGCCTGAAAACTTTGCGCGCCGAGATTAAGGAAATCCGAAAGCTGTATCCGGACGTCGTAAAAAAATATCGCGCGGTCCTGCGCGAACGTTTGGAAAAAGCGGGACTCGATCTGCCGCTCGACGATGAACGGTTGCTGAAAGAAGTCACGATCTTTGCCGATCGTTCCGACATTTCGGAAGAACTGACGCGGCTCGAAAGTCATCTCGCGCAGTTCGCGCATCACCTGCGCAAGAACGAGCCGGTCGGGCGCACGCTCGAATTCATCACCCAGGAAATTTTCCGCGAATTGAACACGCTCGGCGCGAAATCCAACGACGCGGAGATTTCGCAGCACGTCGTTGCCTGCAAATCGGAGCTCGAGAAGATCCGCGAACAAATCCAGAACCTTGAGTAAGCAATTTACCCGCACGGGAATTTTATTCGTGGTTTCGGCGCCATCGGGCGCGGGCAAGACAACGCTTTGCGATGCCCTCCGGCAGACGCCGGATTTCGTTTACTCCGTTTCCTGCACGACCCGCGCGCCTCGTGCCGGCGAGATTGAAGGCGAGGATTATCATTTCATCTCCGAAAAAGATTTTCTCGGTCGAATCGCGACCGGCGATTTTCTCGAGCACGCCAGCGTCCACGGCCGCCACT
>DATILK010000116.1:0-6682 GCA_035476555.1 Chthoniobacterales bacterium
AGCGCAGGGATGGACAACATCACCAGCTGCTCGAAGATGCGAGTCTACGAAAAACCCGGCGATCGCGTGATCTGCATCTTGAGCTCCGGAAATCTGTCGTTAACCCAGGCAACGATCGCGTTGATCGACGAGGATCTGCACCTTGGAAAAACCGATCCGGCGCGCGAACAATTGACGAACCGGCACACGCTTTACGAGACGATCAATTACGTGGGATCGAAGGTGCGTGAAGTGGAGAAACGGCATCGCGACGCACTCGAGGCCGACGGGTTCGATTTCAATATTCACCTGATTGTGGGCGGCCAGATCGCCGGCTTTGCGCCGGAGGTGCACCTGATTTATCCGCAGGGCAACAGCATCCATGCGACGCGCGATTGTCCCTTCCTCCAGATCGGGGAACGGAAATACGGCAAGCCGATCCTCGATCGTGGGTTTACCTACGAAACGGGGCTCGCGGACGCGGTCAAAGTCGGAATCATTTCGATCGATTCGACGATGACGAGCAACGTCGCCGTCGGTCCGCCGATCGACATCCTGTGTTACGAAAAGGATTCGCTGCAGGCCAAGCTGCGGGCTCATCTGGAGGAAGACGACCCGTACCTGCAAACGATCAGCGACAAATGGCAGAATGGGATCGTGAAGCTGGTGAATGAGATGCCCGCGCCTGATTTCAGCAAACCGGCGCTTGGCTTCGCGACGGCGGCCTAAATGTTGCGGATAAAAATCTGCGGGCTAACTACGCCGCAGGATGCCGCAACGGCCGTCGAATTGGGCGCGGACGCGCTTGGGTTCAATTTTTTTCGCGGCAGCAAACGTTATGTCGGCGAAAGCGTCGATTGGATTCACGATTTGCCGGGAAACACAGACAGGATCGCGATCCTCGTCAATCCGAGCTTCGAGGAGGCGAAACGTATCGCGGCAAAGCCTGGCATTAACGCGCTTCAACTGCATGGAGACGAAACGCCGGAGTTTTGCGGCCGATTGAAGGCAAAAGGGATCCGATTCGAAAAAGCGCTTCCGGTTACCGGCCTCGATTCGCTGATTAACGTCCTGGATTTCCAAACTGGCACAGTGCTTCTGGATTCCGGTGGAGCCGGCGAATTTGGAGGCAGCGGCCGGACTTTCCCGTGGGAAATTGCTCGACGTTTTGTCGAAGCTAATCCGCATCTCCAAGTGATTCTGGCCGGGGGATTGACGGCGGAAAATGTAGCCGAGGCCATCAAGGCCGTTCGACCATTTGGCGTGGATGTGACGACGGGTGTCGAAGCGTCACCCGGCCGCAAGGACCACGAACTGTTACGGGCGTTTATCCGGGCAGCACGCGCGGCTTGAGACGTGCCTTTTCCCCCCGGATATCCCGTAAGCCCGCGAGAGGGCTGGTCTGCTTTCTGCTTTTATTGCGGCCGCACTCTTCAACTTCACATCTCTATGCCTAATCGCCTTCAAATCTTTCTCTGCTCCGGAGCGGCATTCTTCATTGCCCTCACCGCCGTCACCGCGCAGACCAATCCGCCTGCCCCTGCGCCCAGCTCGAGTCCTGCGGCTTCGAGGGCCCCTTTGGCCGAAACCAAAACCAAACCAGCCACACCGCCGCTCCCGACCGGTCCCTCCAGCAAGAGCGACAATCTCTTGCTCGTCCAAGCCTCGACCTCGAATGCCGCGACCTCACCGGCGCCATCCACTTCGACCACCAGCACAACGACGACCAGTTCGCCCGGTCCTGTTGAACCCGACAGCGTTGCCGACAACGGCGGCGTCGGCGTTCGCGAATTTCAGGGCGACGACGTCGGCGCGGTGCTGCGATTGCTCGCCCGCCAGGCGAAGATCAACATGGTCGTGAGCGAAGCCGTTGCCGGCACGGTGACGATGCGTTTGGAAGACGTGACCGCGCTGCAGGCCATCTCGATCATCGTGAAGGCCAAAGGCCTGTTCCTCGATAAGATCGACAACGTTTACTACATCAAGACCGCCGCGGAACGCACCGCCGAGCCGACCGAAAGCGACAGCTACCAGTTCAGCTACGCGCGGGCGAAAGAGACCGCGCCCTTGATTGCCGCGCAGCTTTCCAGCAAAGATGCTCCGCAGGTCGACGAACGCACGAACACGATTTTTTATCGCGAGACGCGGGCGAACATGGACCACATCAAGCAGCTCCTCCTCCAGATCGACAAGCCGACCAAGCAAGTGATGATCGAAGCGCGGCTCGTGGAAGTGACGGCAAATCCGAGACAATCGTATGGCATCAACTGGGGTGGCGTGTTCGGCGGTGCAAATAATCCGCAGACTATCAACTTCGCCGGTGGCAACCCGGCAGGCGCTCCGACAACGTCGATTAATCCGGTGACTGGCGCGGTAACGACGGTTCCGGGTACGCCGCCAACATTTACTACCGATACCAGCGGCAAACTTAGGGGTAACGATTTCTTCTTCGACAAATTACTCAACCCCCTCGGCGGCCAGTTCGCCATCCTTTCAGCGCCCCAATTGTCGGTGACCATGCGGATGCTCAACGAAGATTCGGACGCGGAATTCCTGGCGAATCCGCGCGTGGTCACGGCGGATAACATGCAGGCCAAGATCGAGATCATTCGCAGCCAGCCCGTGCCGCAATTGAACTTCAACGAACAGACGGCCACGGCTGTGTTCGGCGGATTCCAGGACAAGAAATTTGGCAACACGCTTGTCGTGAAGCCTTCGGTTAACAAAGACAATTTCATCACGCTGGCCGTTCGCCCCGAGATCAGCAACAAAGTCGGCGACCAGCTCTTTAGCATTCCCGGCGGCAGTGGCGGCACTGTGGCCAGCCCGATCATCGATACGCGTTCGCTCGATTCGAACGTCTTGATTAAGAGTGGCGACACGCTGGCGATCGGTGGCTTGCTCCAGGACGAAGTCACGAAGGCCCGAAACAAGGTTCCGATCATGGGCGACATCCCGATTATCGGATATCTGTTCCAAGAGAAATTGAACGCGCGGACGAAACGTAATCTGCTCGTGTTCGTCACGCCGACGATCATCGACCAGCATTACGGCACCGGTCTCGAAGATCAGGTGAGCGGCCTGCATCACACTGGCGAGGAGTATGCTGATCCGAACGGCTGGCGGAACAATGCCAAGGGCGCGGTCCGCTTAGTTCCGACTTCGAACCGGCACGTGGCGGCCGATTATCCCAAGCCGGGAACACCACCGGCTCCGGCGCGGACAGAATCAGAAACGACCACGACCAAGTCGATCGATTTTAAGACGAGCGCGAACGAACGCGGATTTTAGGCCAACCATAGATGTGGGGTTGAGAGGGGGCGGATTCTCGCAAGAGGTCCGCCCTCTTTGTTCTTGCCGGTCGGCAGCTCGATTACGAGGACAGATACCGTTTCAAACTCTCGCGCAGCTCGGTCCGGGCGCGGAACAGAAGGCTCTTCACGGCTGAGACCGATTGGTCCAATGCCTCGGCGATTTCCTCGTAGCTCAGTTCCTCGTACCGCCGCAGAATCACTGCCATGCGTTGCGTCTCGGGAAGCTGGGCGATCGCGGCATCGACGGCTTGTTGAAGTTCCTGCTGGAGTAAGGTCGTATCGGGTGAAATGGCGTTCTCGTCTTTCAGCGGACGTTCTTCTTCGTCGGTTTCAGATTGCAGCGGCACAGCCGGGTGACGCGAGCGACGACGCAATTCATTGAACACCAGATTGCGCGTGATCTTCAGCAGCCAGGTGGTGAACTTCGCCCGCGGCTCGTAGCGCTTCACATTCTTCCAAACGCGCACGAAGACTTGCTGCGCGATATCTTCGGCGTCGGAGTTCGTTCCAAGCATGCGGCCCACTGTTCCTACGACGAGCCGTTGGTGCCGCTCGACGAGCTGCTCGAACGCTGCCATATCGCCGGCGCTCGCGAGGCCCATTAGCCGAATGTCCTCCGCGTCTTCTGCTGTGCGCCCTGGTGGGCCGGGTTCGTGGCGGGACATGTTAGAAAAAAGCGGACGCGGTTGGACGGCCAGAGACGAAACCCTCATTTGTAACCGATTCAACCTTCATCGGTGCTTTCGGTTGCAAGCCAACACCAGCATGTGCATCATGGACTCGCCATTCTCCGCCGTTTGATGAATTTATCGCTCATTCCAAATGACCTTCGATCCATCGCCGAAAAGGTCGAGGGCCAACAGCGTCTTTCGGAGGCCGACGCCCTCCAGTTGTATCGCTCCGCCGATCTGAACGCGCTCGGCGTTATGGCGAGCGCAATCCGCGAACGGAAAAATGGCAACGTCGCTACCTACATCCTCAATCGTTACATCAATTACTCGAACATCTGCATTCTCTCGTGCCAGTTTTGCGCGTTCGCGGCGAAAAAAAGGGACGCCCATGCCTTCGAGCGCTCGATTGACGATATCGTGGCGGCCGTTGAGGAATCGTTAGGCGCCGGCATTACGGAAGTCCACATGGTCGGGGGCCTGCATCCGACGTTAAACCAGGAGTGGTATCTCGACCTGCTCAAGCGGCTGCGCTCGCTCGATCCGGACATCACCATCAAGGCGTTTACGGCCATTGAAGTTCGCCATCTTGCGCAGCGGATTTTCAAGCGTCCCATTCCCGAGACTCTCGCCATCCTGAAAGAGGCCGGTCTCGGGGCTCTCACCGGTGGCGGCGCGGAAATATTCGATCCGCAGGTGCGCGACGAACTTTGCCGGGGCAAAGAGAGCGCGGCGGAATGGCTCGATGTTCACCGCACCTGGCACAAAATGGGGGGCCGTAGCACGTGCACCATGCTTTATGGCCATATCGAGACACTCGAACAGCGCGTCGATCACCTTCGCCAGCTCCGGGAATTACAGGACGAAACCGGCGGATTCACCGGCTTCGTTCCATTCGCGTTCGAGCCGAACACGACCATCCTCGCGCACGTGAAGCCGGCTTCGGCCGTGGAACAACTGCGTAATCTCGCCGTGAGCCGGATTTATCTGGATAACTTCGATCACATCACGGCGTATTGGGTTTCGATGGGACTGCCGCTCGCCCAGGTCTCACTCAATTACGGTGTGGACGATTTGCACGGGACGATCATGGAGGAAAAAATCTTCCACATGGCCGGCGCGAAAACGCCGCAGGAACAAACGGTCGCCACGCTCGAACACGTAATTCGGGAGGCCGGGCGAGAGCCGGTCCAGCGCGACAGCTATTATCGCCATCTTTCGAAAGCACGGCCGGCCGCTTCGCCGGCGGTCGAGTCCGAGCTGGCTTACGCCTGACGCGCGTGGCTGAAGCGGGGCTGTTACGGATAGGTTGCGTTAAGTATCTGAACGCGCGGCCGCTCATCCACGGCTGGCCGGGCGAAGTCGTGTTCGATCATCCGAGTGCGCTTTGCGAAAAACTGGCGGCCGGCGCACTCGACGTCGCGCTCGTTTCCAGCTTCGAGTTTCTTCGCAACCCGGTTTACACGCTGGTTGACGGCGTTTCGATTTCGTCCAACGGCCCCGTGCACAGTGTTTTCGTCGCGCACACCGGCGATTTGGCGGCGATCGAGGAGATCGAGGTCGATCCCGCGTCGCAAACGGGGATCAATTTGCTGCGCTGCCTGCTCGCCGAAATGGGCCTCGCTCCGAAATTTGTGTTTCGCACCCGCCTCATGCAGCGCGCGATCACGCCGCGGCTCGCGAAATTTTTCATCGGCGACCAGGCCCTCCGTTTTCGCGATGAAACTGAGGGCACGTTTCAGTTTTGGGATCTCGGCGAGGAATGGAAAAATCGGACCGGGTTGCCGTTCGTTTACGCGCTTTGGTTGATCCGGCCGGAAGTTCAATCACCGAAAGCGATCGCGGACACACTCCGCGCCTGTCGCGACAACAATCTGCGCGAGCTCGATCTGCTCATCGCGGCAGAAACCGAATTCAGCCCGGACTTTTGCCAATTCTATTTGCAGGAATGTTTGCGTTACCAGTACGGCCCTCAGGAAAAGGAAGGGCTCTCTGCCTTTCGGAAACTTTGTGAGAAGCACAGCATTTTGTGGCACGACTCGCGGCTGATCATCTAACGCGCCGCAACGCCGAAAAACTTGGATAGAAATTGGATCATCGCGCCGCCGTGCGCAGACGAAAGCGACCGTATCACTTGGAGCGAAATCTGCGGGGTTCCGTGCATCGTCGAGTTGCTGAAACGCAAAAAGTTCGGCGGCGCGGATGAAGTGAGCGCTTTTCTTCAGCCGCGTCTCCGCGCCCTCAGCGATCCATTCCAGTTGCCGAACATGCAAGCGGCGGTCACGCGGATTTTCAAGGCGATCGATCGTGGCGAACGGATCGTGCTCTTCGGCGATTACGATGTCGATGGCGTGACGTCGCTCGCCCTACTCGCGGAAATGTTGCGCAGTTACGGTGCGGCCCCGGAATTATTTTTGCCGTTGCGGATGGAGGAAGGTTACGGGCTGAGCCCGGAAAGCGTGGAACGCTGCTGCGCGCAACATCAACCGCAGTTGCTTATCGCGGTCGATTGCGGAACGTCATCGCTTAATGAGATCTCGACGCTGAAAGAGCGCGGCGTCGATGTCATCGTGCTCGATCATCACGAGCCAAAATCGGCGCTGCCCGATTGCGTCGCAGTGGTGAATCCGAAAACGGAAACCGATTCCGCTTTCGCTTATCTCTGCAGTGTCGGCATCGTCTTCAAGCTCTGCCACGCGCTGATGAAAACGCGCCCGGCGC
>DATILK010000117.1:0-1820 GCA_035476555.1 Chthoniobacterales bacterium
CGGGGTCCACGTCGATTATCTGTCGCGCGAGCTGGCGAAGACGATGCCGGTCGAGGTGCGCTGCTTTGGCGATCAGAATTGGGAGAAGGGCAACTTATCTGTGCGCGGGTTTGAGTTGGACGCCGAAGGATTCACCTGTCCGAAACCGCTGCGCTCCGTCTTCGGCGCGGTCCGGCGGTGCATCGATTTCAATACGGCGAACATCGACGCCGACCTCGTCCATTGCCACACCTGGTACAGCCATTTCGGCGGCATTCTCGCGAAAATGAATTACGGCCTGCCGCTCGTGATCACCACGCATTCGCTGGAGCCGCTGCGCCCGTGGAAACGCGAGCAGCTCGGCGGCGGTTACGATTTTTCGGTGTGGGTTGAGAAGACCGCGCTGGAAATGGCTGATGCCGTGATCGCCGTTTCCGGACAAACCAAGGCGGACATCGAGCGGCTCTTCAACGTGAAGCGGGAGCGACTCCACGTAATTCACAATGGGATCGATCTCGACGAGTACCGGAAAACGGATTCGACCGCGGCGCTGGTCAAATACGGAATCAAGAAGCCGTTCGTGCTTTTTGTCGGGCGGATCACGCGACAGAAAGGGATCATCCATTTGGTCCGCGCGATCAAACATATGGCGGAAGGATTTCAGATCGTTCTCTGCGCCGGCGCGCCCGACACGCCTGAGATTGGCCAGGAAATGAAAGAAGCGGTCGAGAAGGTGCAGGCCGATCATGGCGGCGTGATCTGGATCGATGAAATGGTCGACAAAGAGACCGTGCGCGAACTTTATTCGAACGCGTCAGTCTTCTGCTGTCCGTCAATCTATGAACCTTTTGGGATCATCAATCTCGAAGCGATGGCATGCGAGACCGCGGTCGTTGCAACGGCTGTCGGCGGAATCAAGGAAGTCGTCGTCTATGGTGAAACCGGGTTCCTCGTGCCGATCGATCAAATGAACGAGAGCCCGTTCGAGCCGCGTGATCCGGAAAAATTTGCGCGCGATCTCGCGGCGCGAATCAATCAGCTCATGGCCGATCCGGCGCTCTGCGAAAAGTTTGGCCGCGCCGGACGCAAGCGCGCCGAAGAAAAATTCGGGTGGCCCTCAATCGCGCGGCAGACCAAGGCGCTTTACGAAGGATTGCTCCAGAAGCACTGAGCTTATGTTCGTCGACCGGATCAAAGTTTTCGCGCAGGCCGGCAGCGGGGGACGCGGCTGTGTAAGTTTTCGGCGCGAAAAGTTTGTGCCCAAAGGCGGACCCGATGGCGGCGATGGTGGACGCGGCGGCGACGTGATTCTCCGCGCCGACATTCACGTCGATAATCTCTCGAATCTTTTCTACGAGCCCATCATCAAAGCGAAGAATGGCGGGCACGGACAAGGCAAGAAAATGCACGGGCGCGGCGCGGTGCCGAAGATAGTGAAGGTGCCAGTCGGAACGGTCGTTTATAAAGATGAAGGCGGAGCGCTGAAGGCGGAAGAAATCCAAGTCGCAAAGGAAGCCGATTCCGCCTTCCGCCCTCCGCCTTCATCCTTTTCCCCGATCGCCGATCTGACTCACGATGGCGAAGAGTTCGTTCTCTGCGAGGGCGGCCGGGGCGGAAAAGGCAACGTGCATTTCAAGAGCTCCAGGAACCGCGCCCCGATTCAGTACACCGAAGGCGAAGAAGGCGAGCAGGGCCATTTTCTTTTCGAGCTGCGCACGATGGCGGACGCGGCGCTCGTCGGTTATCCGAATGCTGGCAAATCGACGCTGCTCGGGAAAATTTCCGCGGCGCACCCGAAAATCGCGTCGTATCCGTTTACCACCCTGCATCCGATCGTGGGC
>DATILK010000118.1:0-3477 GCA_035476555.1 Chthoniobacterales bacterium
GTGATTTCATCGCCCGTGTGCCGGATTCGAATGTGGAGGAAACTCGGACGGCCCATCTCGATTCCCTGTTCCAAAACAGATCGCGTTTCGCCAGCGCGAGCGGTGAGATTGTAGCGGCTCAAATAGCAACCGAGCGGACCAGCCGCGCTGCCCGTCGCCGGATCTTCGAGGATGCCTTCGCCGGGCGCGAAGAGCCGGCCGTGCACTTGCGAGCCCGGCATTTCGGTTTCCTGGGTGAAAACAAAAACTCCAGTCGCGCCGGTTTCCTTCACGATTCGCTCTGCAAGATCGGACCGAAAACGAATTCGCCGGATCGATGCGAGAGTATCGATCGGGACAAAGAAAAAGGGATTGCCGCATGAAACGACTTCCAGTGGAAGATCGCGGATCGCACTCCGTTCGAGCGAAAGCATTTCGGCGACGGCATTCGCGTCTTCGAACCGCGGCCCGAACTTCGGCAGCGGCTGGCGCATTTCGATAAAGCCCGGGCCGTTGGTGCCGCGCCCGATCGAAACCGGCACCGGCCCCACGCCTTCCTCGAAAATGGCCTCGGATTTCTTCAGCATGCCTTCGCGTGCCAGGACAAACGCCGTTCCAACCGTCGGATGTCCCGCCATCGGGAGCTCGCTTTTTGGCGTGAAGATGCGGACGCGGAAGTCGTGCTTCGCGTCATCGGGCGGGAGAACGAAAGTCGTCTCGGAAAGATTCAGCTCTTTTGCGATCGACTGCATGACGCCATCGGGAATTCCGCGGCCGTCGGTAAAGACGGCGAGTGGGTTGCCGCCAAAAGCGCGGGCGGTGAAAACATCGACGAGATGATAAACGCGTGAATGC
This sequence comes from Chthoniobacterales bacterium, assembly GCA_035476555.1. Taxonomy (GTDB): domain Bacteria; phylum Verrucomicrobiota; class Verrucomicrobiia; order Chthoniobacterales; family UBA10450; genus AV80. The sequence continues at coordinate 835 of DATILK010000118.1, forward strand.
ATGGGTTTCACTTATAGCAGTTGAGCGCCGCTCGCCACTGGCTGCACTCCGCGCTTTGCAATGGTTTTCCAGCTGTCTAAGCTGGCGCCGTGCTATTGGAAAAAAACGGCAGCCGCCCGCTTACCATGCCGCGGTCGCTCTCGATCGACCAGGTGATGGTCGAGGAGCGCGCCGGCGCGTTCGCGAAACGGAGCATCAAAACCTCCGCAAAACTTTCCGGCCTCAAGATGGCCATCTCGATGATGGACCTGACGACGCTGGAAGGAAAAGACACGCCGGGAAAAGTCGCGTTCGTTTGTCGAAAAGCGATGCAGCCGATGGATCCGCGCTACGAAGTACCGCCGTGCGCCGCCGTTTGCGTCTATCCAAATCTCGTTCGCGCCGCGAAACGGTTTCTCGGGAATTCCGGCGTGAAAGTTGCCTCGGTCGCGACCGCGTTCCCGACCGGCCTGATGCCGTTGAAGTTGAAATTGCAGGAGGTTCGCAGCGCCGCGCGCGACGGCGCCGATGAGATCGACATGGTGATCGATCGCGGCCAGTTCCTCGCTGGGAATCACAACCGCGTCTTCGATGAAATCGCCGCGACCAAGGAAGCCTGCGGGGCCGCACATTTGAAAGTGATTTTGGAAACCGGCGAGCTCCAGACGTACGACAACGTCCGGATCGCCAGCGAACTCGCCATGCGCGCCGGCGCCGATTTCATAAAGACTTCGACCGGCAAAGTATCGCCCGCCGCGACGATGCCTGTCACGCTCGTCATGCTCGAAGCGATCCGCGATTATTTCTACGAGACCGGCATCCGCATCGGCATGAAACCCGCCGGCGGCATCAAGACCGCCAAGCAATCGCTCGCCTATCTCGTTATGTTGAAAGAAACCCTCGGCGACGATTGGCTCACCCCCGATCTCTTCCGCTTCGGCGCCAGCACCCTCGCCAACGACGTCCTCATGCAAATCGCCAAAGTCGTCGACGGCAATTACCAAAGCGGCGATTACTTCTCACTTCCCTAGTTATGCCTCGAAAAAAATCTCGTTCCGATCTCGTGGTGCTCTCGCGTAACGCGCCGGCGTTGCACGAGCGGGTTGCGTTGCCGGTCAGCGAGCGGCACCTGAATTTCGGCGATCGCTGGGGTTATGCGCCGGCGCCGGAGGCGCACGAATACATTAAGCTCCAGAAGCGTTATCCGCTTTTCATCGGGGGAAAATTTGTGGCGCCGAAATCGGGGAAGTATTTCGATTCGATCAATCCGGCGACGGAAGAAAAGCTGGCGGAAATCGCGGAGGCGAACGCGCGCGATGTCGATCTCGCGGTGAAATCGGCGCGAAAGGCTTACAAGAATGTCTGGAGCAAAATGCCGGGACGCGAGCGGGGGAAATTTCTTTTCCGGATCGCGCGGCTCATCCAGGAAAAAGCGCGGGAGCTGGCTGTGCTCGAGACGATGGACGGCGGCAAGACGATCAAGGAAAGTCGCGACATCGACCTGCCGCTCGTTGCCGCGCACTTTTTTTATTACGCGGGCTGGGCTGACAAATTAGATTACGCGTTTCCGGGTCGGACGGCACGACCGATCGGCGTCGCGGGCCAAATCATTCCGTGGAATTTTCCGCTGCTCATGGCGGCGTGGAAACTTGCGCCGGCGCTTGCGGCCGGGAACACCTGCGTCCTGAAGCCCGCGGAAACCACCAGCATCACCGCGATGCATCTCGCGGAAATCTTCCAACAGGCGGAATTACCGGACGGCGTCGTCAACATCGTCACCGGCGCGGGTGAAACTGGGAAGGCGTTGGTCGATCACTCGGACGTCGACAAGATCGCGTTCACCGGCTCGACCTCCGTCGGCAAAATTCTGACGCAAGCCGTCGCGGGAACGAGAAAGAAGCTGACGCTCGAGCTTGGCGGGAAAGCCGCGAACATCATTTTCGAAGACGCGCCGATCGATCAGGCGGTCGAGGGCATCATCTCGGGAATTTATTTCAACCAGGGCCACGTCTGCTGCGCCGGCTCGCGGTTGCTCGTGCAGGAAGGCGTCTTCCCGCACGTGATCCGTAAACTGCGCGATCGGATCGCGACGTTGCGCGTCGGCAATCCGCTCGACAAAAACACGGACATCGGCGCGATCAATTCCCGGATGCAGCTCGATAAAATTTGCGAGCTGGTCGATAGCGGATTGAAACAGGGCGCCGAGCTGGTGCAATCGAACGCGCGTCTGCCCGCAAAAGGCTATTGGTATCCGCCGAGCTTTTTCACCGGCGTGACCGCGTCGCATCGGATCGCGCAGGAAGAAATCTTCGGCCCGGTCCTGAGCGTGATGACGTTCCGCACGCCGGAAGAAGCGATCGAGCGCGCGAACAATACGCCCTATGGATTAAGCGCCGGCGTCTGGACCGACAAAGGCAGCAAGATTTTCAAGATCGTGAACAAACTCCGGGCCGGCGTGGTCTGGGCGAACACCTACAACAAATTCGACCCCACCAGTCCGTTCGGCGGATATAAGGAAAGCGGCTTCGGCCGCGAGGGTGGGCGGCACGGGTTGCTGCCGTACGTGACGCTCGAGTAGCGCGCGCGTCTCGCGCGTTGGCGATGACGTCTCGTTATCGCGGACTTTTTCAAAGCTTGTTTTGGCGAGACGCCAAAACCCACGCG
>DATILK010000119.1:0-3739 GCA_035476555.1 Chthoniobacterales bacterium
TCAGAATCGAAGTGTGATCGTATTGTCCATGCGCGACGAACGACCGCCGCGCGAAAGGCGAAATGACGACGCACGGAACCCGAAACCCGAGCCGGCCATCTTTGTCGCCGGCTGTCGCGCTGGCGCTTGGGATCGGCGCGAGCGGCGGCGCCACGTGATCGAAAAAGCCGCCCCATTCATCGTAAGTGATAACGAAAACCGTTTTCGACCAGTTCGGACTGGCCCGGAGCGCGTCGTAAATTTGATTGAGGAACGCTTCGCCCGCGCGGATGTCGGCGTGCGGATGATCGTCGCTCGAGGTTCCAGTGTCTTCATCCTCAAAGCGCGGATCGATGAAAGCGTAGTTCGGCAGCGTCCCGGCCTGGGCGTCGGCCAGAAATTGCGAGAACGGTTTGCTGATGTTCGCGTAGCGCGTTCCCCACAGAGCGAGGAACGGCAAATCGCTGAAGTAATACCGAGCGGAAAGCCCTTTTTCCTCGAGCCGGCTCCAGATCGTCGGCAGCGTGGACGTCTGCGTATTGTCGTTCTTGATCCGGTCCGTCTGCGCCGCGTGCATGTAAAAACGGTTCGGGTACGTCTCGGCCATGATCCCCGCGAAATAGTTGTCGCAAGTGGTGAACGCCGGTGCGGCTTTGCCGAGAAACGCGAGATCGTCCTGGCCGTAATAACCTGCCGCGTAAACGTCGTTCGCCTGTTTTGGATTCGACGTGCTTTCGTCCGAGCCATCGAGCAGCCAGCCGTCGGCGGCACCGTTGTTGTATTGAACGCGGCCGTCGTTGTAGGAGTGGCCGGGATCGAGAAAACCGCAGCCTTGATAATCCGGGGCAAGAGAATGCGTGGGATGTGGCAGGCCTTTGGTGTCGGAGTAGATCAGGCCTGCTTGCTTGCCATTCGCGCCCGGCATCCACCCGAGAAAGTGGTCGAACGAACGGTTCTCCATCATGACAACGACGACGTGTTCGAACCCGGCGGCTTCCGGCGCCGGCAGCGATGTCTGTGCGTTGCCGATTGCTGCCGCGAACAACACGAGCAGCGAAGCGCAGGATGAAGATCGGTGAAGTGAGTGCATGGATCAGCCAAAACCTGTCAACGGATTGGGTCCAAGCCGCGGATGCCGGTGTCACAAGAACTTCACCCGATTGGCACCTGGTGGTTACATGGCGGCCGCCATTGAGGTGTCACCCCAACGCTTTGATGCGGCAGCGCGGGGACCGAATAGCGCGAGGCGCCTCTCGACTAAGCGGCGCTCGATTATTTCGCCGCTGCGAAATGCTGATGGCGAATATCTTCAGCGGCCACGGCGTACACCGCGTCCTCGGCCATGTTCGTCGCGTGATCGCCGACACGTTCGAGGCAACGCGAGACGAAAATCAGGTTGAGATAACCGCGAAGCTGCTTGGGATCTTCCGCCATCCGTTCGGTCAATCTGCGGCCGGCCGTTCGATTCATCTCATCGAGCGCTTCATCCCGGGGCACGACCGAGCGCGCCTGTTCCACGTCGCTGCGGACATAGGCGTCGATCGCGTCCTTGAACATCGCCATCGCGTGGGCATACATCGGCCGAATTAACTCCACTTCGGCCAACGCCGGATGCTGATTCAACTTTCGCGCGCGCCGCGCAATGTTCGTGGCCTGGTCGGCCATCCGTTCGAGATTCGAGGAAAGTTTCATCGCGGAAACGACCCGGCGGAGATCGGACGCGACCGGTTGAAAGCGAAGCAGCAGATCGATGCCGTCGTGATCTACCTGTTTCTCGAGTTGGTCGATCTCCTCATCGTCTGCAATCGCGATGGCGCACGCCTCGTCGTCGCGCTGGAACAATCCGGTGATCGCGCGGTCAAGGCTGCGCTCGGTCAGGCTCGACATCATAAGGACGTTGTTGCGCAACGAAGCGAGCGCGTCGTCGAACGTTGCCAGAATATGTCTGGGTTCTGTCATGCGAGATAAAAATTAGCCGAATCGGCCGGTGATGTATTCCTCGGTTTGGCGCTGGGCCGGGTTGGAAAAAATTTTCGCGGTCTCGTCGACTTCAATCAGGTTGCCGAGATAAAAGAACGCGGTCCGATCCGAGCAACGGCCGGCCTGCTGCATGTTGTGAGTAACGATCACTATCGTGTATTGCGATTTCAATTGCCGAATCAGCTCTTCGACTTTCGCGGTCGCGATCGGGTCGAGCGCAGAACACGGCTCATCCATCAGCACGATCTCCGGCTCGACCGCGAGCGCGCGCGCGATGCAGAGCCGCTGCTGTTGGCCGCCGGAGAGGCCGTAGCCGCTCACGTGCAATCGATCTTTCACTTCGTCCCAAAGCGCGGCCGAACGCAGGCTTTTCTCGACGGCTTCGTCGATCAACGACCGCCTGGTGACTCCAGCGATCCGCAAACCGTAGGCGACATTGTCGTAAATTGATTTCGGGAACGGATTCGATTTCTGGAAAACCATCCCGACCCGCCGCCGAAGATCGACCACATCCAGCCCCGGCTCGTTGATGTCCACGCCTTCGATCCGAATCGCGCCGCGAGTAATGCGGGCGCCATCGATCAGGTCGTTCATCCGATTGAGGCAACGAAGCAGTGTGGTTTTTCCACAGCCCGACGGACCGATGAAAGCCGTCACCGCGCGCGGGGGAATGTTCAGGTTAATGTTGTGCAGCACCTCGTGATTGCCATAGGCGAAATCGACATTGTCGATCTCGATCGAGGCGCGATCGGCTGGCGCGTCCGGCGAGGGCGCCGGCTCGTTCATTGTGACTGGTGAAGCGGTTTCGGGCATTTCGGCGAGACTTACCATGATAGACGACTCCGGCTGCGCTCGCGCAACACAATGGAGGTTAGCGCGATGAGCATGACAAGGAAAAGGAAGACGAACGCGGCTCCGTATTGAACGCGCTCGGTGTATTCGTTCTGCGGGATTTTCGAGCTGACGACGTAGATGTGATACGGCAACGCCATTACGCCCTGGAAAAAGAAATCGGTGAACTTCGCGACCTGCCACGGCATTTCGTCCTTCATCGCGTAGGCCGCGGTGAACATGATCGGCGCCGTTTCACCGGCGACGCGGGCAATCCCGAGAATCGACGACGTAAGAATTCCCGGCATCGCGTAGGGCAGAACATTTTTGCGAATCGTCTGCCATTTGCTCGCGCCGAGGGCGAGCGATCCTTCGCGTAATCCCTGAGGCACGGCCCGGAGCGATTCTTCACTCGCGGTGATGATCGCCGGCAGAACCATGAGTCCGAGGGTGAACCAGCCCGCGATCAACGAAACGTTCCAACCGAAAAAGATTACGAACAGGCCGAAGCCGAATAGCCCGAACACGATCGACGGCACGCCGGCCAGATTCAGGATTGCAACGCGAACCAGACGAATGAGCGGGCCGTTCCGGCTGTATTCGCTGAGATAAATCGCGCTGCTGATCCCGATCACCAAAGCGACCGCCATCGAGCCGATCACCAGCAGCGCCGTCCCCACAATGCAGGGCCAGATCCCGCCGGCCGAATACGCCACGCTGGAAGCGTCCGGTTCGATGCCGGGATGCTCTGTTTTCCATTGGCGAAATTCCCGATCGCCCAGCGCCATCTTTTTTCCTTCGAACTCGAAGATGTAAAGCGTTTGCGGAGATTCGGTGAGAAACGGCAGGTTAATGAACGGCGGCTTGCTTGTGAAAACCGTGCGCCCGCCTTTGATGCCGATGTCGAGAAAGATGTAGGTCGCTGCGGCGAGAATCACGTAAGTAGCGA
>DATILK010000120.1:0-7947 GCA_035476555.1 Chthoniobacterales bacterium
TCGAGACCCTTAAAGAATTTCCCGCGGAGGAATGCGTCCTGGATGGCGAAGTGGTCGCGCTCGACAAGGAAGGCAGGTCGTCGTTCCAGTTGCTTCAGGGACTGGAAATGGAGGGGCACAATGCGCCGATCGTGTTTTACGCGTTCGATCTAATGCAGCTCAACGGCCGAAGCCTGACAGCCCTGCCACTGACAGCTCGGAAGGAAGTGCTCGCGAAAGTTTGTGATAGCGTTGGCGATCCCATCCGTTACTCGGGCGAGATTGGCGGCGATGCGCGGTCTTTGTTGAAAGAAGTGCAACGACGCGGCCTCGAGGGTTTGATCGGGAAGCTGCGCGACTCGGCCTACGAACCAGGTAGGCGCAGCGGTGCTTGGATCAAACTGAAATGCGTTAACGAACAGGAATTCGTCATCGGCGGGTTCACGCCGCCTCAGGGCGCGCGTCAGCATTTCGGCGCGGTCCTGGTCGGCTACTACGAGGGCAAAAAGTTTTTATTCGCGGGCAAAGTCGGGACGGGTTTCGATACAAAGTCGCTCGCGTCATTGCACAAGAAATTGAAGAGCGAGAAACGCGACGATTGTCCGTTCGCCGATCTGCCCTCGAAACAAGGTGGGGAATGGGTCCAGGGAATTACGCCGTCGATGATGCGAAAAATCCAGTGGGTGAATCCTGTGTTCGTTTGCCAGATCAAATTCGCGGAATGGACGCGCGACGAGAAATTGCGGCAGCCGGTTTTCCTCGGGCTGCGCGAAGACAAAAAGCCGACCGAAGTGAAACGGGAGCGCGCAGCGGAGTGACGATTGCACTTGTCGCGGCCTCACGAATATTGGGGACATGAAGGTCAAAGTTCTCGTCACTCCGAAGGCCGCAGTGCTCGATCCTCAGGGCGCAGCGGTCCGGGACGCGATGCAGCATCTCGGCATGCCGGAGGTCAGTTCAGTCCGGATCGGAAAGTATCTTGAGATTGAAGTAGACGATGAGACTCCGAACCTGGATTCACGGCTGAACGATCTTTGCCGCGATCTCCTCTCGAATCCGGTGATCGAAGATTACGAGGTCGTGAAATGAAATTCGCGGTGATCCAATTTCCCGGTTCGAACTGCGACCAGGATTGTGTGGCGGCGTTGAACGGAATAGCCGGCGCTCACGCGGAATTCGTCTGGCACAAGAAGACCTCGCTGCACGGTTACGACGCGATCGTTTTGCCGGGTGGATTTGCGTTTGGCGATTATTTGCGTTGCGGCGCGATCGCACGCTTTTCGCCGATCATGGCCGCCGTCGTGGAAGAAGCGCGCAACGGAAAGTTGGTCATCGGGGCCTGCAACGGCTTCCAGGTTTTGTGCGAGATCGGATTACTTCCCGGCGCGCTGGTTCGGAATCGAAAGCTCCATTTCATTTGCGAATTGCTGACGCTGCGGGTTGAAGTTCCGGACTCCGCCTTCACGCATGGCTGTCCGCAGGGATCGCTCTTGCGAATGCCGATCGCGCATGGAGAGGGCTGCTACTTCGCCGATGAAAAGACGCTGCGCGAATTAAATGAGCGGCAACAGATCATCCTGCGTTATGCGACGTCCGACGGACGAATCGAACCCTCGGGGAATCCAAACGGTTCGGTGGAAAACATCGCGGGCATCTGCAACCGGGAAGGCAACGTGTTCGGATTAATGCCGCATCCGGACCGGGCTTGCGAGCTGCGTCTCGGCAGCGCGGATGGGCTGAAGATATTTCAGTCGATGATTCAGACGATTGAGGCCAGTCGCGCGCGGGCCGCTTAAAAGCGGCCCTGAATCGAGCCAAACGTTCGTGTGCCAGCGATCGGCTGGATGTGTCAATTTCGGACGAAAATTTACACAAGTGTAAACCAAATTTACACGTTTTTGCCCTTCCAGAAGCCCTTCCCTAGGAGAGATTTGGTCGGCACCTCGATTGCTCAAAGTATTGGCACAATCCTAAAATCCTATGTTGCTACAAAAAACTCTGCACATGAATCAATCGCTCGAGGAGTGCCAACACCGGCTCGCGAGCATCCAATCATATCGTCGGCAGTTCGTGATGGTGACGAAGGCCACGGTGACATCTTCCAAGACCGTGGATTTTAGTTTCCGGGGCCCGCTTGGCTTCGAAGCGCGCACGGTTCTGTTGTCGGTGGAAAGCGATTCGCCAGACCAGTTCGCGTTTGAATCGACCGGCGGTAATCTCGACGTGATGGGGCTGGTGGAATTCACCGAGATCCGGCCGAGCTGCACGGAGGTGACACTCGCGTTGCATTACGAGATCAAGAACAAGCTCTTCGCCTGGCTCGACCGGCGATTTCATTTTGTGGATGTGTTCGTGACTTCGGAGTTGCGGAGCATCCGAGCCCATTTCGAAGGTATCGCGGCGCCCGTCGTGGAGCGCACGCCGGTGCTTTCGATGTTTGAGACGGCAACGGCATAGAGGGACTGCTGTCTCAGGCAAAGAGCGCGAATTCGGGGGACTTCGCGCTCTTTTGTTGTACCGATGTCGCGGTCAGGAAATTCGGACTGCGTGAGTCTTGTCGAGACGCAGGATCTGGCCGCGCTCGAGGCTTACGGGCGCTTTGGGGTCGCGAAGCTTTTCGCCGTTTAGCTGGACGCTGCCCTGTTCGATCAATCGCCGCGCATCGGCGCGTGATTTTGTGAGCGCGAATGCTTTCGAATAAGCGTCGACGACGATGCTAAGGACGTCCGAGCTTTGGGCAGAAAATTCGGGCAGCTCAGCGTCAGCCAGTCGTTTTTCGCTGAAACGCGCGTTCCAATCCTCCAGAGTTTTCTCGGCAGCACCGCGCGAGTGATACGTTTCAACGATAGCAGTCGCGAGCTGTTTTTTTGCTTCAAGTGGATGCGCAGTAGCATCGAGCGGCTTGCCGAGCAGGAGCGGATAATAACGCGCCATCAAATCATCCGAAATGCTCATCAGCTTGCCGAACATTTCCGACGCCGGCTCTGTAAGCCCGACGAAATTCCCGAGGCTCTTGCTCATTTTCATTGAGCCATCGAGCCCTTCGAGGATCGGTAGAACAAGGACGACCTGCTGCGGTTGGCCTTCGTGCTTTTGAAAATCCCGTCCGACCAGACAATTAAGAAGCTGATCGGTGCCGCCCAATTCCACATCGGCTTTCACCATCACCGAATCCCAACCCTGCATGATGGGATATTGAATTTCGTGGGCGTGAATCGGATGACCTTCATCGATCCGGTTCCGGAAATCTTCGCGCTGCAACATCTGTTGCAGCGTCACCATGCTGTTGAGCCGGATCACGTCCTGGAATCCCATCTTGGAGTGCCAGTCGCCATTTGCCACCAGCTGGGTGCGCGCCGGATCGAGAATCTTGAAGGCCTGGGCGCGATACGTTTCCGCGTTCGCCTGGACCTGCTCCGATGAAAGCTGCGGGCGCGTCGCCGACCTGCCGCTGGGATCGCCGATCACGGCCGTGAAATCGCCGATGATCAGAACGGCTTCATGGCCGAGATCCTGAAATTGTCGGAGCTTTCGGAGGATGATCGCGTGGCCGAGGTGAAGGTCCGGGCTCGTCGGATCGACGCCTAGCTTGACTCGAAGCGGCCGGTCGAGCGCGAGTTTTGCGCGCAGTTCTTCCTCGCTGATGATTTGGGCCGCGCCCTGTTTGAGAATTGAAAGAGCTTCATCCGGTTTCATGAATTCTGCGCCGCGAGTGTCGTAGCCGGATGCTACTTACTCTTGTTCAACAATTCGCGCACCTGCTCGATGGTGAGCGGCTTGTTCTGGGCCTGAAGCGATTTCGCGCTCTTGCCTTTATCGAGAAACGGCCGGTTGCCGGCATATTCGCGCACGGAGCTGCTTTCACCGCTCTCGGCCGCAACGCGCGTGCCGGCCGTCGCTGCCGTCGTCGCGATCATCGTGTCGTTCTTCGTCGGCTGCGCGCGTGATGAAATATAGGCGGACGAATCACCGGCCCGGAAATGGCGCGCGGCAAATTGACGTGGCGTGAAGGTGCGCTCGTCGGAGTAAGTTTTTGCGACCGCGGTTTGCGAAGAATAAAAACTTTTTGTGTGCGCCGGCTTGTCGAACGTGGCCATCCGTTTATCCGAGAATTTTTTGTTCTGCGCTGGATTTGCGAGGCCGGCATCCGGTTTCAACAGGCGATCCATTAACCTGTGTTCCTGTTCTTGCGCGAGCGCGGTGGAAGAGATGCCGATGAACAAGATTCCGATGGCAACGATCATCCGCACGTCTGCGAACGTGCCGAAGCGGGCGCGCGGTTGTAAAGAAAATTGTCGAGCGCGAATCAACGTCCGAGCGCTCGCGCCAGGACTTCGGCCCGAGGCGGTGCAGAGACGCTGCCGCTGAGAATGTCTGCGGCGCTGACTGCGCGGCCGTAGTAGCGGTGATTCGCCGTTTTTTGCGTTGCGATCACCGTGCCTTCCAATGACGCACCGGCAAAGAGTCCCTGCGCCCGGCTGTAAGTGTAGATCGCGGCGGTCGGCGTCACTGCGGCGGCCGCGTCTCGACCCACTGGTCCCGCAGCCGCGCTCGCGTCCGCGCCGACGGTAAAGTTTCCGTCACGGGAGAATGCGTGCACCGCGCGGTTTGTGTTCAGAACAAAAATGTATTCCGTGATTTCCGCGCCAATCTGCAAACCCCAGCCCGCTCCCCCGGTTCCGATGAACGACGGACCGGACCAGCCGCTGCCGGTCCGCGCGACGACGACACCTTGGCCGCCTTTGCCGCTCAAGCCGAAGCCGACTTTAACCACGGTCATGATCGCGAGCCCCTTCGCGTTACGCAGGACGCTGCGTGGAATTTGGTGTTCCGGGATGTTGCGAAAATTACGCAGGATCCGGGCGGATTGATTGACGACTTCCTGTTCGGTCGCGGCATTCGCAGCGAAAGGCAGAACGCAAATGGCGAGCAGAGCGCAGATCGTTTTCATGGTACAATTAGTTCGCTTAATTGACGCGGACCGGACGTATTTGCGAACTGTTTCGAAACTCGTTAGGCCCTTGCCTGCATGGACAATTTGATCGAGCAACCTACTGACGAAACTTTCATACGCGAAGCATTGCGCCTGGCGCGAAAGGCGTTTGCTCAAGAAGAAGTTCCGGTGGGCGCGATTGTGGTGCGTGAAGGAAAGATCATCGCGCGCGCGTTTAACCAGGTCGAGATGCTCAAGGACGCGACGGCGCACGCGGAGATGCTTGCCATCACCCAAGCCGAAGCCGCTGTCGACGACTGGCGCCTGAACGATTGCGATCTTTACGTGACGAAGGAACCGTGCGCGATGTGCGCCGGCGCGATCGTCCACGTCCGCATGCGTCGCGTCATCTTCGGCTGCGCCGATCCACGCAGCGGCGCGGCTGGCGGCACGATGAATCTGCTGCAAATGCCCGGGTTGAATCATCGCTGCGAAGTCGTCAGCGGCATTCTGGCAAACGAATGCGCCGCGATGTTGCAGTCTTTCTTTCAGGCGCGCCGTCGCGAACAATTGCCCGATGCCTGATTCTCCGCCGCTGCCTCCGCAATTATTGGAAACCGCGCGGCTATTGCTCCGCAAGCCGCGTCCGGAAGATGCGCGGTTGATCTTCCAGGCCTACGCGAGCGATCCCGAGGTCGTGCGTTATCTGACATTTCTTCCGCATCAACACGTTCGGGAAAGCGAGGAAACGGTGCAGCGCTTCATCGAGCATTGGGAAACCTGGAAAACATTCCACTGGCTTGTGTTTCAGCAGGATTCCCAGCAGCTCGTCGGCGCGATCTCAGCGCGAAGAGAACAGGGCGTTGTCCTCGGTTATTGTCTCGCGCGCGCTTTTTGGGGAAAGGGCTACATGAGCGAGGCCGTGAACGCCGTGGTTCATTGGGCCTTCTCCGATCCCAGCGTCTTTCGCGTCTGGGCCGTTTGCGATCTGGAAAATGAAGCTTCGGCGCGGCTCTTGGAGCGGAACGGATTTCATCAGGAAGGGATCCTCCGCAAATACTCGCTCCATCCCAACGTCTCCGAAGTCCCGCGCGATTGCTTTTGCTACGCGAAAACGCGCGACCGCATTTCGGACTCGCCAGGCCAATCGACTCGTGATTAGCTTTCCTCGCCTATGATTACGAACCGACTCGGTCGCGCAGCTGCTCTTTTTCTGTTCGCGCTTTCCGCCATTTGTGTTCGCGCCTCCGACGACGATCCGCTCTTTCATTCCAGCAATCCGCTGACGCCGCACGATGAATGGGGCCGGCTCCATCAGATGCCGAACGTGGATGAGACCGATTATTTTCCACGCTCGGGATCGCGCTGGTATTATTATTTCAAATCGGGCCACGAATTGTTGCGGGATCCGGCCTACGTCGCGTCGCTTCAGTTCGTCCTGCGGAGCCGCGGCTACTATTGCGGACCGATTGATGGCGTGATGTCCGATCTCGTTTCCGACGGGATCGCCCGCGCCCAACGGAATCACAGCCAGCGCGTGGATGGCCATCTGACGGTCCCTATCCGGCGCGCGTTGCATCTGCCGTAAATCGACCGCGTAAAAGCTGCGCTCACGCGGTTTGGCGAAGCCACGTGAGACCGAAGGTCTTTACGTGGCAGCCTCGCTAGGATTCGAACCTAGACAAAGAGATCCAGAATCTCTGGTGCTACCATTACACCACGAGGCTTTGTCTTAATCCCGCAGCCGCGGGACGGCCGTTACTATCGGGCAGGGACGTGTCCGCTCAACCAGATTTCTGCGCCTTCTCGCGCCGCGTCCACTTCGAGCGTCCGCCCGCTTTCCACGACCAACAAACGCGCTCGCTCGAGCATTTCATCGATCTGCCGATCGTCGTGGGCGGGATCGTGATGAAACAAAAACAGTTTCTTGGCCCGCGCTTCGAGGGCGAGGGAAACGACACGGCTCAAGGCGCCATGGCCCCAGCCAATGTGCTCCTGATATTTTTCGTCGGTGTATTGCGTGTCGAGAATTAACACGTCGGCATCTTTGAGGAACTCGACGAGCTTCGAGCGCTGGACCACGGCCTGGGCCCGCGCCCGCTCGGCATGCACGCCATCGCGTTCGGCGAGCTTAAGTTTCAACGGCTCGAACGGTTCGTTGTCAGGGAGAAACGCGATGGACCCTTCCTTCGTGTAAAGGCGATAGCCGGCGCAGATGCCGGGATGATTTAGAAATCGCGATCGCACCCGAACTTTGCCGACGTTGAACTCCATCTTTTTTAGCTCGCGGACCTTGATCGTGCCCGGAAGATTTTTCCAACTCACCGGAAAGAACGGCAATTCCATCTGGGCGGCGAGAATCGTGGCTAGTCCGTCGCGCGCGCCCTGGTAACCAAAAACATTGATCGTGTTCTTGGCCTGGTAGGCGGGAAGGAAGAACGGCAAACCCTGGATGTGGTCCCAATGCGTGTGGGTGAGCAGCAGTGTCAGATTCATCGGCGCGTTGCCAAATTCCTTGTTCAACGCGAGCCCGAGCTCGCGAATACCCGAGCCGGCGTCGAGAATTATGACGTTGCCGTTCGTGCGAACCTCGACGCAGGTCGTGTTGCCTCCGTAGCCGATCGTCGTCGGCCCCGGGACCGGGATCGAGCCGCGTACGCCCCAAAATTTTATTCGGGTGGAAGGCGGATGGAATTTTAGCCGGCCCGATTCGCGTCCCGCGAGTTTGCCCGGGCGGCGCCGTGGACGTTTTATTGCGGCAGCAAGCTTTTCCCATTTTAGCGGCTTGAGAAAATAATCGTCGCCCCCGGCCTCAATCACCGCCTCGCGATCGATGTCGTAACGCCGGCCCGCCATCACGATGATGCGCGCCAGATCGAGTTTTTCGCGAATCGCGCGCGCGACCTGAAGTCCGCTCATTCCCGGGAGAAGCAGATCGCACACGATGGCGTCTGGACGTTTCGCGAAAGCCAGCTCGATGCCGGCCTTGCCTTCGAGCGCTTCGATCACGTCCCAACCGTGTCGGGCGAAAAGGC
>DATILK010000121.1:0-4086 GCA_035476555.1 Chthoniobacterales bacterium
ATCGTCCACGAGCTCGATTACTGGCAGACCGTGAAACTGGGACCGATCGAAGTCGCGCTCACGCCTTGCGCGCATTGGGGCGCACGGTTTCTCGCTGATCTTCACCGCGGCTTCGGCGGTTTCGTTATCAAGATGGATGGCCGCACCATTTTTCATTGTGGCGACAGCGCTTACTTCGACGGCTTCAAGGAAATCGGGGAGCGGCACGATATTGAGGTCGCGCTCCTGCCGATCGGTGGCTACGATGCGCCGACCGGCCGCGAAGTTCACATGAATCCCGAGGAGGCCGTCCGGGCCTTCCTCGAAATGCGGGCGGAGAAGCTTGTTCCGATGCATTACGGCAGTTTCCGTCTCGGCTACGAACCGCTGGACGAGCCACCTGCGCGCCTCCTGGCAGCCGCGAAAGCGCAAGGCATCGAAAAGAAAGTGCTCCTGCTCACGGAAGGCGCGCCGGTTGTTTTGTAGGGCGTTTTGGGTGAAACGCCTCGAGCGCCACAACTTCATCGGAGCGCTTTGCGCGGGCGTCGTTGTTCTCGCCTTTTGCCTGATTCTTCTCTGGCACGATCCGCTCGTCTTTTGGAACGACGATTACGAAATCTCGATCCTGCCCGTCTTTGCCGATGTCGCGCGAAGCTGGTCGCACGGCGAGTGGCCATTGCTCAGTCCCTACTCGTGGGTCTGCGGTAATCTCGCCGGCGAATATCAGTACGGAACATTTTCCGTCTTCGTTAATGCGGCCGTCGTTCTGATCTGGAAATTTCCGCTGATTTTTCCGCAGCAAGCAGCCGCGCTTTCCGTCGCGCATCTGTTCGTGCTTGCGATGGGCGGTTACCTGCTCGCGCGAGGACGCAATCTCGCGACGGCGCTTTCGATGATGGTCGCGCTCGTCGCGGCCCTTAACGGCTGGATTATCTGCTGGGGCGCGACGGATTGGTTCGGCGCCCTCGGCGCGTTCGCCTGGTTGCCATGGGTGTGGTGGGGGATGGAACGCGCGCTCGATCCGGGCCGCAGTCGATGGCGATTCCTCTGGCCGGCGCCGTTTGTCTATCTCGTCCTGACCGGTGGTTTTCCCTACACGGTTTTGATGCTCGCGCTGGTCGCGGCCTGGCTTGGATTCAAGTCGTTAGGCCAAACTCGAAAGTTCGGTTCAGTCTGGCCGCTCGCGGCTGGGATTATTCTCGGCTTCGGACTCGCAGCTCCGGCGTGGCTTGCGCTGCTCGACTACGTGCACGGCTCGGCCCGCGTCACCCAGGATGCGGCGGAGCATTTTCAATGGCGCGTCCCGATCGCGGCGCTGCCCGGGTTTATCATCCCGAATTGGACCGTGAATTGGGCGGATTTTTCTTCCCGCCTCACGCCGCACCCCGCCACCGAACTCGCGTGCGGTCTAATTCCGCCGATTGCGCTCGTGACCGGATTGCTCACGCTGCGTGGCCCATTGTTTCGACGCATCCGTTGGGAACTTGGCCTGCTCGTCGTCGCGCTGATCCTTTGCATGCTGCCGACGGCCGGTGTTTTTCGTTGGAGCTTTCGCTGGCTGCCTTTGGTCCATGTTGTTCTCGCGCTCTGCGCAGCCGAGTCGTTGGAGTTGCTTGGCGAATCGCGCCTGCGTTTCGCGCGATCCTGGTTTCCAGCGGCCATCACGTTCGGCGCCTTGCTCGCGACCTACGTTTGGATTCCACCAAACTGCGGTGTGCCGAAATACAATCTCGCACAAGAACTCACCGAGCCCGCACCGCTCGATCCGCAACGGCTTTACCTGAGCATTTATCCCGCACCCGAAATCGCCTACCGCGCCGAGCAACGACCGGAGCCCTTTGGAACGACAGTGCGTCCCGGCAGCACTTCGATGTGGGCCGGCATCCGCTTCATCAATGGCTACAGCCCGATCCGGCCCGCCGGCGTCGCGCGAGAATTCGATTCCGCGATTCATGGCGAAATTGCTCCGGCCAAAGCGGCTGTTCTTCTTGCCCAAGAAAGCGGGCCCGGCGGTCTGCTCGCGCGGCTCGGCGTCGACGGCATTGTCGTTGCGCACGAAACGGATCTGATTCCGGAGCCCGCGTCCGAGTGGCATGTCGTGGGCGCCACGAGGGAAGGGCGCATTTTTCACCGATGGGAATCGTTGCCGCAAATTCGATCTGTGATCTCCATCGACTCCCGGCCTAACGACCAGTTCTCCGAAGCTGCCATTTCTGAAATCAGGGACGGCCGCAATGTCATTGCCGCGAACGTAACCACGGGCGATCGCCCGGCGTTGCTCGCGATTTCCCGGCCGTTCTTCAATGGTTACCGGGCGACAATCGACGGCCGCCCGCTGGAAGTTGATTCCTACCGCGGTCTGATTCCACTCGTAGAAGTTCCTCCGGGAACTTCAGGGCGCTTCGCCCTCGTCTATCGTCCGTGGTGGCTCGTGACTGGCGAGGCCGTTGCCGCTCTTTCCTTCGTTGCGATGCTGGGCTCGGCGGGGTTTGCCCTCAGTCGTTGTTCACGTCGGTGACCGTTTCCAGGACGGCGCGTCGATCTTTTTCGAGTTGTTCCTTGTCTGCGGGTTTGGCGACAGCAAAGAGGACGAAGTAGCGGTGGTTCCACGGAAATGCGGTCACACTTACGAACATCTCTTCGCCATCGCTGTTCTTGCCTGAGCCGGCGAGAACCTTGATGCCGATCGGTTCTCCCTCCGTGTAGGTCCGCGGAAGCTTGGCGTCTTCCACAACCGCGGCGTTGAGCTCGCGAAAAGAAAGCGTACGCAACGCGAACGATTTCGCAAAGCCGGGCAGTGCGGTCTTCGCCGCGGCGGCATCCTTTACCTTTTCCATGCTCGCGAGCGCCATCACCGATTTGGGACCGACGGCGAGACAGGTGCCGTCTTTGCGCTGGGCTGCCTTGAATCCTTCAGGGAAAGTGAGCTCGATAACGGGCTTTTCGTTTGGAAAGAAAACGTACCTCTCCTCTTGACTCAAAACAGTGCCGGCCGACATGACGAGATAACCGGCCAGGACGACAAATAATTTCATGGCGCCGATCTTGATCGCAAACTAACGCGAACTGCAACGGCAAATCCGGAAGCGTTACCGTTCAGTTTGATCGTATTCGCGGACAGGAATCTGCGAAAATGGCGAGATCGTCCGAGTGCTGCGATCGCCGAGCCACCATTTGCCCCACGCACTCCACTCCTCGCTGCTGCTTTTCGCGAGTTGATCTTCAATCTCTTTGCGAGTTTGGCTCGGATCGGTCCGAATGATTTGAAAAACGCCGTTATCGTCGAGGCGCTGGCCAGCCAGCATTTCGGCGAGAGTCAGTAACCACGGCGGCGCGATTTTCTCCGCCGGCATCAGGTCCCAAACGGCGACGCCGGATTCCTGAGACGCGATCAGCAATCGTTTGCCATCGGGACTGAATTGCGCCGATTGACCGTCGCCTCCCGGAAAAGGTTCTGCGATTAGCTTGCCGGACTCTGCGTCCCAAATGCGAATCGCTTTATCGTTACAAACAGTCACGATTTGCCGGCCGTCGGGACTAAACCGCGCGGAGGTGAGTCCAGCCGGATGCTCGAGCGGATCGGTCAACGGTTTGCCGGTAGACGCATCCCAGAGCCGCGCCGTTTCATCGTCGGACGCGGTGACGATTTTCGTTCCGTCCGGACTGAATTGCGCCGACGCCACCTGAGCCGCATGAGGCAACGGCAGGCCGACTGGCTCCCCATTCTCGGCGTTCCAGATCCGCGCCGTCACGTCGTCCATAGTCCAGGTTAACAAGCGTGCGCCGTCCGGACTGAACTCGGCCGCATTAATATAAGTGACGTAATCCCATTCCGCGGTGACTACGCCGCGCGCTGCGTCCCAGATTCGCATTCGCTTTTCCTTGTCTTCCGACGACGTCGCGACGCGCCGGCTATCCGGACTGAAGACGGCGAAAAGAAGTTTGTCTTCGTGTTGCAAAGGCTGGCCAATCAGCTCACCGGTTTCCGCGTTCCAAATCTTTGCGGTGTTGTCCTGCGAAGCAGTCACGACGCGCGTGGCGTCGGAATTAAAATGCGCCGACATCACGAAACTGTCGTGAGTCAGCGGAGCGCCCAAGGCGCGGCCG